>CAZEHU010000173.1:0-560 GCA_964511605.1 uncultured Myxococcales bacterium | reverse complement strand
GCTCCGCCGCCCTCTCCGCGCTGGACAACATCCAGCACCAGTCGACCATCCCGCTGCTCGAGCTCCTCCTGCGTGATCGCTCCGCGGAGATCCGCTCCGGGGCGCTGTTCGCGCTCCTCGAGCTCGGCCCCGAGCGGCAGCTCGAGGCCTTCCGCAAGGCGGTGAGCTGGATCACCCCGGAGCGCCTCGTGGCCCTCGTCGAGGTGCACGGACCGAAGGTGCTGCCCCACCTCAAGATGGCCCTGGCCTCCGATCGCCCCGAGCTGCACGACGCGGGACTCCGTGCCCTGCGGAAGCTCGACGAGAAGGTGCAGTCCGAGCTCCTGCGTGAGATCGCCGTCAAGGACGCCCGCTCCGCGATGCGCGTCCGGGGCATCGAGGGCCTGACCGCCCTCGACGGCAAAGGGGCCCTCGACCTCCTCCGCACCCTCGCCGCCGAGAAGGACACCCGCGTGAAGGTGGCGGCCATCGCCGCCCTCGGTCGCCTCCGCGCCAAGGGCACCGAGGATGTGCTCATCGCCCTCCTCGACGCTACCGACGGGCGCGTTCGCCTCACGGCG
>CAZEHU010000172.1:0-6381 GCA_964511605.1 uncultured Myxococcales bacterium | reverse complement strand
CTCGAGCAGGCTCGTCTCGGAGAGCCCGGAGATGCCGAGGGGGTCCATCCGGTGGCGGAGCACCCGCGCGCCCCAGCCTACGTCCATGTAGAGGTCATGGCGCTCCGGATCGCCGAAGAAGGTGGTGACCCGCACGAGGGGCTCGTCGTCCATGTGGCTCCGATCCCAGCGGAGTCCCGTGACGTCCACGAGGAAAGGCGCCAGCCCCACCTGTCCGCCGAGCACCTGGAAGCGGTGGCGGACCCGCTCCTCCTTGTCCCGCGTGTAGAAGCTCAGTCCCACGTCGAAGCTCGGCTGGCCCTGGTGGCCCTCCGCGGCCTCACCCAGCGCCCAGGAGGAGCGGTAGCGGGCGCCCAAGAGGAAGCGCCGCCTCATGTCGAAGCTGACCTGGTACTGGCGGCCGAGCTCGTCCTGCATCCAGCCGGAGGGCAGGGGCGCCTCGGCCCCGTCGCGTCCGCCGCCCTCCATCTCCAGCCCCGGCCAGTCCCCGCCGGCGTCGACCCCAGGCTGGGCAGCGGCGCTCCCGCCGATGCCGATCACCAGACCCACGATGGCCCCGACGACGAGGCCCGAGGGGCCCCGCTTCCACACCCGCGAATGCTCCATCCTCGACTCCCTGCGCGAGCGTCGGGCCCGCGCGAGCGGCTCCGACGCTGCGGGGTTGGGACATATTCATCGGAAGATCGGGGTTGGGCTCGCAACCTCCTCGTTGACACGACCGGAGGCCCTCCCCACACTGCCCGCGCTCTCGATAGGAGGTCATCATGAAGCTAGCTCTCTCCCTCGCTGCCAGCCTGCTCCTCACCCTCGCCGCATGTGAAGCGGAGACCGTGACCGGCGGGCCCAACGGTACGGCCCAGGAGGGCTCGAGCGCCGAGAAGGTCCCCGCGGCCGCGACGGCCGCGACGGCTACCCCTGCGACGACCGAGTGCTCCGACAAGAAGGCGGACTGCAAGGGCGGCGGGAGCTGTGGCTCCGACTGTCCCTTCGAGGAGAAGAGCGCCCAGGCCGAGGCCGAGGCGAAGTCCAAGGGCCAGGCGCTCGGGGATGCGAAGGCCACCTTGGCCGCTGCTGCCTCCAGCGTGCCCACCGACATCGCCCCCGAGGCGGGATGCCCTCACCACGCCGAGGCCGGCGAGACGGTCGCGGCCGGAGCGGAGGGCCACTACGGCTCCGCTTTCACTCTGGAGCAGGCCAAGGCCCTGTCGGCCCTTGGAGAGGACGTGGACAAGCTCGCAGACCAGAAGGTCCAGGTCTCGGGCACGATCGACGCGGTCTGCCAGAAGAAGGGCTGCTGGATGGTGATCGCCGACGGTGAGGTCAGCGCCCGCATCCTCATGAAGAACCACGGCTTCGCGGTGCCCATCGACTCGAAGGGTAAGGGCGCGGTCGTCGAGGGCACCCTCAAGGTGCGCACCTTCAACGAGGCGCAGGTCAAGCACCTCGAGGCCGATCGCGGCGGCGATCCCTCCAAGGTCTCCGGCAGCCGCCGGGAGCTCGTGCTGACCGCCACCGGCGTGAAGATCAAGGGCTGAGCCCCTCGCTCCCCACCCTCGTAGGCACCGCCGCTGCGCTCGTCGCCGCGGCGGTGTTTGCATGTGGGGATCCCTCCCCCGGTGGACAGCCCACCCCGGAGGCCTCCTCGGACGCCGCGCCGGAGCCGGAGCCAGAGCCAGAGCCCGAACCCAGCCCCGAGCCGGAGGGCGCCGAGGCCGCGCTCTCTTGTGTGATCGACCCTGGCGCCGAGGCCACCGGCGTGGCCCTCGAGGAGGCGAGCGGAGCCGCCTGGATCGACACCTCCCTCGGCACCGGCTGGGTCGCGGTCTCCGACAAGGGCGGTGCGGTCCTCCTCGAGGCCGACATCCTCGACGCCAGCGAGCTCGAGCTGCCCCTCGGGCAGGGAGGCTCCAAGGACCTCGAGGGCCTGGCGATCGGCGCCAATGGGTGGCTCTACGCCCTCGCCTCGAGCGGCACGCTGCGCGCCTGGCAGATCACCAGCACCTTGGCCCTGACCGCCCTGCCCCCGACGGCGCTCACCGGCGACGCCGACTGGAGCTGCGAGGAGGGCGTCGCCAAGAACTGCGGCCCCGACTGGGAGGGCCTCTGCCTGGACCCGGCCCCGGGCGACGCTCCCTGCGTCGGCTGGGCGGCCTCGAAGGCCCACGGCCAGCTCGTCTGCCTCGAAGCGGAGGGGGCGGGCCTCCGCCTGGAGCCGGAGACCCTCCTCTCCGTGGCCCCGGAGGGCCAGCTCAGCGGCTGCGCTTACGAGCTCGAGGCCCCACACCGTCTCCTCGTGGCGCAGAACGGCGAGGGCCTCTCGGCCCTCTCCCAGGTGCGGGGTCATCGCACGCCGGGAGAGGCCACCGTGCTCCCCTTGGGGTTGCTTGGAGCGGAGCGCCAGGAGGCGATCGCTTTCGGACCCGAGGGAGCGCTCCTCAGCCTTGGGGATGGCGGGCCGGAGGGCGGGGACACCTCCCCCGTCCGCCGCTTTAGCTGCCAGTAGCCTGGCTGGGCGGCTCCGCTCTCGGGTCCAGGAGCCAGGCCTCGAGGGCCTGTCGGGTCGCCACGAGGATCTCCCCCAGGACCTCGCCGCGGGCCACGGCGTCCTCGGGCAGGGAGTGCCTGGCCTCGTGCTCGAGGGCCTCGCAGGCTCCACGCAGGCGCTCGGCGCCCACGTGGGCGGAGGCCCCCTTCAGGGTGTGGGCGGCCATCACGAGTCCCTGCCGGTCGCCTACCGTGGCGGCCGCTCGGATGCCCTCGAGGTGGCGTGGGGCGTCGGCGAGGAAGAGGCCGATCAGCTCGACGAGGAAGGGATCGTCGTCCCCCTCCTGAAGGCTGGCGAGGCTCCTGAGCGCCGCCTCGTGCAGGAGCCCGGGCTCCCCTGAGGGTCCCCCGAGCGTGGCGTGTCCCTGCCCTGCGCAGTCTCCCTTCCCGGTCCAGCGCTCCAGGCAGCGGGCCAGGCTCTCGGGCCGAACGGGCTTGGCGAGGTAGTCGTCCATGCCAGCGGCGAGGCACGCCTCCCGAGCGCCCGCCAGGACGCTGGCGGTCATAGCGATGATCGGTGTGCGCTGGCCCTCGGGCTCGGAGGCGCGGATGCGGCGCGTGGCCTCATAGCCGTCGATGCCGGGCATCATGCAGTCCATGAGCACCGCGTCGTAGGCTCCACGGTCCATGGCCAGGATAGCCTCTGCGCCGCCCGGCACCACGTCGGCGTGGCAGCCGAGGCGCCGGAGCATGTGGGAGGCGACCCGCTGGTTCACGACGTTATCCTCTACGACGAGGATCCGAGGGCTCGACGCCGCCTCGCTGCGTGCCAGCGGGGCCAGGCGCACCCTCGTCGCCGGCTGCCGACTGATGCTGCGCTGCTTGGGATCGAGGGCGCCGGCGAGGGCCTCGGCGAGGCTCGCTCGCCGCACCGGTCGGGTCACCCACGAGTCCAGGCCCCAGCGCTCCATCTCCTCGGCCGAGGGGGGGCTCCCGAAGGGGACGAGCAGCACCGTCCGGGGCCGACCATAGCGAGCGTTCGTGGCCATCTGAGCGGCGATGGGCAGGCCGCCGCGCCGCGCGCCTAGGTCCCGGTCGAGGAGGACGACGTCGAAGGGCTCGGTGGGCGCGGAGGCCTCGAGCAGTGCAAGGCCGCGGGCGCCGTCGACCGCGGTGGCGACGTGCACGCCGCGATCGCTGAGCTCCCCACGGAGGACGTCGCGCACGACGGGATGCTCCGCGAGGAGGAGGAGGCGGCACGGGGGCATCGGGACCGCGGCAGCCTCCTGGGGCGGGACGGCTCCCCTGTCGACCTCGAAGGCGGCGGTGAACCAGAAGCCACTCCCTTGCCCTCGGGTGGAGGAGACGCCGATGGTGCCTCCCATCAGCTCGGTGAGCTGCTTGCAGATCGCGAGGCCGAGGCCGGTGCCGCCCACCTCGCGGCTGGTGGAGCCGTCCGCCTGGAAGAAGGGCTCGAAGAGCTGGGCCTGTTCGGCCTCGCTGATGCCGGCGCCCGTGTCGGTGACGCCGATGCGGAGCCGCCGCGTCGCGCCCCTGGACTCGACCAGGGAGGCGTCGACCATCACGTGTCCCTCGTGGGTGAACTTGAGGGCGTTCGAGAGGAGGTTCAGGAGGATCTGGCGCAGGCGCGCCGGATCGCCGATCAGGGCGGTCGGGATCGCCGCCGGGATGTGGCTGATGAGCTCGAGGCCTCGAGCGCCGGCCTGCTCCGCGAAGAGGTCGAGGGTCTGCTCGATCACCTCCCGGAGGTCGAAAGGGACCGGCTCGAGCTCCAGCCGGCCCGCCTCGATCTTCGAGAAGTCGAGGATGTCGTCGAGGATGGCGAGGAGGTGATCGCCGGAGCGACGAACCAGCTCGGCGTACTCCTGCTGCTCTGCGCCGAGCGCGGTGTCGAGGAGGAGACGGGTCATGCCGATGATCGCGTTCATCGGGGTGCGGATCTCGTGGCTCATATTGGCCATGAACTCGCTCTTCAGGCGGCTGGCGGCCTCCGCCTCGTGGGACGCGAAGCGGAGGGCCTCCTCCGCCTGGCGCTGCCCGCTGGCGTCACGGAAGACGAGCACGGCGCCGCGGAGGTCTCCCCCGGGGCCTCGGAGCGCGGTGAGCACGTAGGAGGCGGTGAGCGTGCCCCCATCGACGCGGCGGAGGAGGGCGTCGTCGACGCGGACGCCGGGCTGGTCGTGGAGCAGGCTCGGCAGGCCGCCGCCGCCGGCGGATCCACCCTCGCTGCCGGTGATCTGGTCGAGGTCGAGCACCGCTCCGAGGCGCTCGCCCACCAGCACATCGCCGGGATCGTCGAGGAGGTTTGCCCCCGCGGGGTTCAGGCTGGTGAAGCGGCCCTGGGCGTCGAGGGTGGCGAGCCCATCGCCCGTGGACTCGATGATGGCCTTGAGGGTGTCGCGCTCGCGCGCCAGCTCCGCTTCGGCGGAGCGACGCAGGGTCTCGGAGAGCTCCTGCATCTCGCGGCTGACCCGTTCGAGGCTGTTCTCGAGCAGGTAGCGGCCGTCGTCCATCTCCGAGTAGGAGCGGCTGACCCGCTCGAAGAGGGCCATGAGCTCGGCCTGGGGGGGCACCTGGGCCCGATCCTCGATGCCCGCTTTGCGGAGCTGACGCTCGAGGAGGCGGTGGAGCCCCCCCTCCTCCCCCTTCCGCCGGCGATGGGGGGCCATCGAGCTCAGCCCTCGGCGATGGCGGTCAGCGTCATGGTCTGGTTGTGCAGATCGCAGCGGCCGGAGGCGTAGGGGCTGATCTCGCCGTAGGAGTAGAAGCCCACCTGGTGGACCCCCTCCGGGAGGGACTCCAGCGCGGCCTCCACCTCCTCCTCCGTTCGCTCGCCCATCACCAGGCGCCGACCGACGCAGCTTATAGCGATGCAGAGCACCTGCTCCGGCGAGCCCACCATCCGGGCGGTGGACAGCGAGGCGTCGGCGGCGCCGTCGACCAGGCGATCGAAGTTGGCGCACATGAGCTGCGCGAAGTACCCCTCGGGCATGTCGCCAGCGAAGGTGAGGGACTGGCCCTCCTCGTCGACGCCCAGGATCGTCCGGACCTTGCGGTCGTCCCCTCCGCGCTCGCGGATCGACAGGGGGAAGAGCAGGCCGGAGGCCGGCAGCTCCTCCGCTCGCTCGCCCAGGTACTCCTTGTACAGGGCGAGGGCCGGGCGCCCATCGAGCTCGTAGAGGACGTTGCCCTCCGAGCGGGTCACGAGGCGCTCAGGGCCGAAGATGTCCCAGCCGCCCCGGGAGCCGTGGCCGACCCTCAGGCTGTCGCCGTAGAGCCCCACCGCGCTGATGACGCAAGTGGTGGGCTGGCCGCCCTGGAGCACCCAGGTCCGCTCGAAGCGATCTCCATCGCCGGCCAGCCCCCCGGTGACCACCACCTCCGGGGGCAGTACGTCGTTGAGGCCGCGGACCAGCTCGCTGCCGTTGACGTGGATGCCCTCGCTGAGGATGAGCACGGCCCTCAGGTCCTCGTCCGCGAGTTGGCGGGCCAGCGCCTGGCCGGCCCCGAAGGAGCAGTCGGCATCCTCGACCTTCGCCTCCGCGTGGCGGACGGTGGCGTCGTCGAAGCGGACGATAGCGACCGAGAGGCTCTCGTCGTAGATCTGCTCGCCGTGGATCTCGCCCGAGGAGGAGCACCCCACCACGTGGCTCTTGTGGAAGTGGTCGACCAGGGCCGCGATGGGGCCTGGTGCGTCCATGAAGGAGGGAGCAGCGAAGACGAGCACCAGCGTCTGGTCGCTGTCGAGCTCCTCGAAAGGAGCACTCCATATGCCCGCGGCGCTATCGTAGCGGAGGGTCTGGAGATGCACGGGGAACCTCTCTTGCCGGGCGGCGGCCGGTCGCCGCCCAGCAAGAGAGCTTATGCGGAGCGCCG
>CAZEHU010000171.1:1110-6389 GCA_964511605.1 uncultured Myxococcales bacterium | reverse complement strand
CCCACACCGCCAAGGCTGCCGCCGAGACCGAGCGCGACGAGGCCAAGGCCGCCCTCGAGGAGGCCCACACCGCCAAGGCTGCCGCCGAGACCGAGCGCGACGAGGCCAAGGCCGCCCTCGAGGAGGCCCACACCGCCAAGGCTGCCGCCGAGACCGAGCGCGACGAGGCCAAGGCCGCCCTCGAGGAGGCCCACACCGCCAAGGCTGCCGCCGAGACCGAGCGCGACGAGGCCAAGGCCGCCCTCGAGGAGGCCCACACCGCCAAGGCTGCCGCCGAGACCGAGCGCGACGAGGCCAAGGCCGCCCTGGAGGAGGCGAGCTCCACGAAGGCAGCCGCCGAGACCGAGCGCGATGAGGCCAAGGCGGCGGCCGACGAGGCCGCCACCGCCAAGGAGATCGCCGAGACGGCGCACGACGAAGCCAAGACCGCCCTCGAGGAGGCCCTCACCACGAAGGCGGCCGCCGAGACCGAGCGTGACCAGGCCAGAGCAGCGGCCGAGGAGACCCACGACGCCAAGGAGGCTGCGGAGGCGGAGCGAGACCAAGCACGGAGCGATGCCGAGGCCGCAGGGAACGCGGCTCTGGACGCCGAGCAGCTCTGGAGCGAAGCAGCGGAGCGAGCCGAGGTGGCCACGCATGCTCATGCCCAGGCGCTCGCCTTGGCCGAGGCCTGGGAGGAGCGGGCGAGGGAGCGCCGCCAAGCCCTCCACTGCGCAGCAGAGGAGCAAGCACGCATCGAGGCCCGTGCCGGCTCCGCGGAGGCCCAACGCGACGCCCTGGCGGCCCACGTGGTGGCGCTCGAGGAGCTCCTCTCTGGATACCGCGATCAGGTGGCCTCGACCCGCGAGGGGGTCGAGGCGACGGATACGGCGCTGCGATCGGTGCTCGGCGCGTTCCAGATGCACGCGGCCCAGGCCGCGGTCCGCGAGGAGCACGAGCGTGCCCAGCTCGCGACGCTCGCGGGTACGGTGGCTCGCTTCGCTTCGCAGCTCGCCACCATGTCCCAGGAGGCGGAGGCGGTGGCCGGACCGGCGATGGAGATCCCGGAGCCCGAGCCCCTCGCCGAGCCGCCCGAGGTGGAGGCTCCGCCCACCGTGCCGGAGGTCCCGGCCGCCCCCGCGGTCCCCGATCTGGACGCGCTGCTCGTCCAGCCCTCGCTCCCGGAGGCCCTGGGGCCAGAGGAGGACCCGGACATCGTCGTGCCCGATCCACCGTCCGCTGCGGCCAAAGGGCCGCCGCCCGAGGAGGCCACAGCGGAGTCGACCACCGAGCCTCTGGCTTCCGAGCCCGAGGTCGAGGCCGTCGAGGTAGAGGCCGAGGCGATCGAGAGCGACGTCGAGGCCGAGGCCATCGAGGTCGACGCTGAGGGCGAGGACGTCGAGGTCGACGCCCTCGACGCCACCATGGCGATCGAGGCCCTCGATCCCCAAGCGGTGGCCGAGGCCATCGATCTCGGCGAGATGCTCGATACGGCCGAGGACGTCACCGACGCCGATGTGGTCGCCGAGGGGGCCCTGGACGTCCAGCCGCCCGGACCACCGCCGAGCCTCCCCGAGTCGTAGGAGTTCGCAGCGCGGCCACCGTCCGGCGGGCGATGAGCTCTCTACCTCTGGTCGCGCTTCTGGATGAGCTGCTTGGCCGAGCGTGCGATGTGGCCCGGGACGTCCTTGGCCTTTGCGAGGCCCTGCAGATCCTTGCGCCTGAGGTTCTTGATGAAGTTCATCGAGTAGCGGACCGGCGTCTTCGGGTTCATCGTCAGCGAGTGCATGACGTTGTACTGCTTGGTCCACTCACGGTTGCGCGCGATCGTCCGGATCACCTCGCCGTCGAGGGCCCTGTCCAAAGCGAACGCCGCGATCTCCTTGGGGGTGATCTTCGGACTGTTCAAGACCGCCATCGCGACCATCTTCTTCTTCTCGCGGACGAGGATCTTGCGGGCACCGGCGTCCCCCATCAGCGCCAGGCGGACCTTCTGGGGCAGCGACATCTCCTCGATGAGCTTCCACATGGGCTTCTTGTCCGTCCTCACGGCGTCGGTCATCTCGGAGAAAGCGCCGGTGAGCAGCTCCTCGAGCTCGGTATCGTCGATGCCGGCGCCCTGGGTCACCGCCTCGAGGCTGGGTCCACCCTCGACCAGCAGGGCCTTCATCAGGGGATCAGCGCCGTCGTAGAGCTCGCTGTCCTTGGCGGCGGGCTGGGCCTCCGCGACCGGCTCAGGGACCTCCGCCTCCGCCTCCTCGAACTCCTCGGCGGCCGGGCCACCGAGCTGCTCCTGCAGACCGGCGAAGAAGGCGTCGGCGAGCGCCTTGAAGCCCGCGATGCGAGAGGTCTCGACGCCGAGGCGCATCGTGGTCTCGATGAGCCGCGCCAGCACCGGCGTCGGCGCCGCCGGATTCGCGATCATGGCCTCGACGATCTTCGGCTCGCGCTGGATACGGACCTGGTTGGCGGTGATGATCTCGAGGATCGCGCCCTTCAGGTGCCTCGCCATCCACCGGATGGTCTCGTCGAGGGTGGAGCGGTTGGCCACCAGGCGCTGGGTGACCGCGGCCTCCTCGCGGAACTCGTGGGCGAAGACGTCGAGCACGGGGCCGGGGATGCTCGTATTGGAGACGATGCCGTAGACGACGTTGTCCGGCAGATCGTTCAGGGAGTCCTTCGCTGCCCGCGCCACCTCGCTATTGGGATCGCGGGCGAGCACCCCCAGCGCGAGACCAAGCTGCTCCGGCGGCATCGGCAGGAGGGCACGCGCGGTGAGCAGGCGGCCGCGCTCAGGCGCGGAGGGGCCGATGCGCGCCGCGAGGCCTTCAGGGATTTCCGCCTCGCGGATCTTGCCGCCGCTGATGAATGGGGTCGCCATGACCGCGAATCCTATGCTCTCAGCGCGGCTGTGCAAAGCCGGCGCTGGACCAGCTTGAGGCCCTCGAGGGTGAGGAGCGGCTCGACCCGCTCGAGGGTTCGGGTCTCCCGGGCGATGAGGCTCGCGAGGCCGCCGGTGGCGATCACCTCCACCTCCTCCTCGGGCATCTCGGAGCGAAGTCGCGCGACGAGCCCGTCGACGAGCCCCACGTAGCCGAAGACGATGCCCGACTGCATGCTGGCCACCGTAGAGCGGCCGAGGGCCACGGGGGGCCGCCGGATCTCCACCTTGGGCAGCTTCGAGGCCCGCTCCTCGAGGGCCTCGAGGCTGATGCCGATGCCGGGCGCGATGGCCCCGCCCCGGTACACCCCGGTGCCCCCCACCACGTCGAAGGTCGTGGCGGTCCCGAAGTCCACGACGATGCAGGGCCCGCCGCAGAGCTCATGGGCGGCCAGCGCGTTCACCAGGCGGTCGGCCCCCACCTCGGCGGGGTGGTCGACATCCACGGCGATGCCCGTCGTCACGTCGCGGCCGACGAAGCGCGCCTCGACGTCGAAGTAGCGCCGGCACGCGCGACGGACCGCATGCTCGGCAGGCGGGACCACGCAGGCCACGACGGCCTCCGCGACCCGCGCTTTGTCGATGCCGCGCGCCGCGAGCACGCTGAGCAGGACCACGCCGAATTCATCCGTTGTCGCCTGGCTCGGGGTGGTGACGCGGCCGTGATCGATGGGCGCCCCTTCGGCGGCCCCCCGCGCGTCGAGGCGATAGACCCCGAAGACCGTATTCGTATTGCCGACGTCGATGGCCAGCAGGAGGGGCGCCTCGGCTGGGCTCACGATCGCACCAGCTCCACGAGGCCTCCGATGACCGCCTCCCCCGCCGCCTCGCCATCGAAGCGCACCCTCAGACCTCCATCGGCGGAGACGTCCTCGATCGTCCCGCGGCGCGCGCCCTCCCCGGCGCCCACCTCGACCCGTGCGCCCCGGAACGGGAAGCGCGGCAGGTAGGCGGCCAGGTCGGGGCCGTGGTAGCGCTCGAAGCCGTGCAGCTTCTCGGCGAGCCGGCGCACGATGCCGTGGCCGAGGAGCTCGACGTCGTGGGAGCGACGGCTGACGGCCTCCAGGGTCGTCGACAGCTCCCGGAGCTCCTCGGGCATGGCGTCGACGGAGCCGTTGACGTTCAGGCCCACCCCGACGATCACGACCACGCGCCCGGAGGCGTCGAGGTCCGTGTGCAGCTCGGTGAGCACACCGCCCACCTTGCGCCCCTCCACGAGGAGATCGTTGGGCCACTTCAAGGAGACCTGCACCCCGGTGATGTCCTCGATCACCGTCGCGACCGCCACGGCGGCGTCGAGGGTGAGGCCGCTGAGCTGGTCGGGCGCGAGCGTGCTCCGATGTACATAAGAGAGGGCCACGGAGGCCCCGGCAGGGGACCACCAGGAGCGACCGAGGCGTCCCCGACCAGCAGTCTGGACCCGCGCGATGACGGCCGTGCCATCCGGCGCCCCCCGCGCCGCCAGGTCCCGGGCGTCGTCGTTGGTACAGCCGGCCTCTTCGACAAAGTGGACCGCATTCATCGGATCACCTGCATGCTGAGGTTCGCGGAGCGCGCCGAGTGGGTGAGCGCGCCGACGCTGAGGAGATCGACCCCCAGGGCGGCGACCCGCCCGATACGCTCGAGGCTGAGCTCTCCGCTGGCCTCGATGAGGACCGGACGTCCCTCGGAGCGCACGCGGCGCACCGCAGCCTCGATCGCGCGATCGTCCATATTGTCGAGGAGCACGGCGTCCGCGCCGGCCTCGAGCGCCTGCCCGAGCTCCTCGAGGCCGGTCACCTCCACCTCCACCTTCAGGGAGTGGGGCACCTCATGGCGGGCGCGACGGATCGCCTCGGCGACCGAGCCGCACGCGGCGATGTGGTTCTCTTTGATCAGCACCCCGCTCGAGAGGCTGAAGCGATGGTTGGAGCCCCCTCCCATGCGCACCGCGTGCTTCTCCAGGGTGCGGAGACCCGGGGTCGTCTTCCTGGTATCGGTGACCCGGGCCGTCGTGCCCGGAGCCTCGGCCTCGACCTCTTCGACAAAAGAGCGCGTGAGGGTGGCGATACCGGAGAGCCGGCCCAGCAGGTTCAGCGCGACGCGCTCTCCGATGAGCAGACCTCGGAGCGGGCCCTCGAGGCGGAAGACCTCGTCGTCGCGCTCGGCAGGTGCGCCCTCCGCGATGAGCTGCTCGACGCGCACCCGCGGCTCGACGAGCTCGAAGACCCTCCCCACCCAGGGCCCGCCGGCCACCACCATCGCCTCGCGAGCGACGATACGTGCCGCACCCTCGAGCCCAGCATCGACGGTGGCGAGCGTGGTCACATCGCGGTGCCGATGACGAACGAGAACTCGCCGAGCTGGGCAAGACACAGGG
>CAZEHU010000171.1:0-1100 GCA_964511605.1 uncultured Myxococcales bacterium | reverse complement strand
ATGTCCTCGGACAGGGCGATCCGCAGCAGCCTCTCGGTGGTGTCGTCGTGGTACACGTGGCGGAATTACCGCCCCCCCCCTGGGTGCGGCAAGCGTGATCCCCGACTCCGCTTCGGCTTGACACCCTGCGGCGCCTGCGATCCTCTCCATTCATGGCGGTCAAGAACTTCATCCTCGATACCAACGTCCTGCTCCACGATCCGAATGCCATCGAGCACTTCGAGGATAACGTGGTGTGCATCCCGATCGTGGTCATCGAGGAGGTGGATACCTTCAAGAAGGCCGCGAGCGAGCTGGGGCGCAACGCCCGTGCCATCTCCCGGAAGATCGACGCCTTCCGGCGGGCCGGCAGCCTGGTCGAGGGCGTGGACCTGCCCCGTGGGGGACGCCTGCGGGTGGTGGTCACCGACCGCAACCTGCCGCGCGGCCACCGCATCAGCCACCAGGCGGACAACCTGATCATGGCGACCGCCCTGCACATCAAGGAGGCGGAGCCGGAGCGGGAGACCATCTTCGTCACGCTCGACACCAACCTGCGCATCCGAGCCAACGCCCTCGGCATCCAGGCGGTGGACTACGATACCGAGCGCATCACCATCGAAGAGCTCTACTCCGGCACCTCGGAGCTGGACGTGGAGCCTGGCCGGGTCGACGAGCTCTTCGACGAGGGCCTCCTGGCCACGGACCCGTCGGCCAATGGCCTGCTCGACAACCAGTACGTCATGGTCCGCGATGGCCGGCGCTCGGCGCTGGCGCGCTATCGGGCCGACGATCACGCGGTCATGCCGACCTTGCCGCTCAAGGATCCGGTCTGGGGCATCCGACCGCGGAATCGGGAGCAACACTACGCCCTCGACGCCTGCCTCCGGCCGGAGATCGACGTCGTCACCCTCGTCGGCAAGGCGGGCACCGGCAAGACCCTGCTCGCCCTCGCTGCGGGGCTGCACCTGGTCGCCGAGGAGGCTCGCTACCAGAAGCTCCTGGTCTCCCGGCCGGTGATGCCCCTCGGCCGCGACATCGGCTTCCTGCCCGGCGACGTGGAGGAGAAGCTCAAGCCCTGGATGCAGCCGATCCACGACAACGTGGAGATGCTCCTGAAC
>CAZEHU010000170.1:0-6411 GCA_964511605.1 uncultured Myxococcales bacterium | reverse complement strand
GCCGAAGAGGCTGCCGGAGCCGAGCACCTCGCGCGCGCCGCCGAGGCAGAGCAGCGCCACGGCGAACCCGATGCCCATGCCCACGGCGTCGGCGAGCGCCAGGCGGACCGGGTTCTTCGAAGCGAAGGCCTCCTGCCGCCCCAAGATCAGGCAATTGACCACGATGAGCGCGATGAACGCGCCCAGCTCCTTGTGCACCTCCGGCGCCATTGCCATGAGCGCCAGGTCGGCGGTGGTGACGAAGGTCGCGATCACCACGATATACGTGCTGATGCGGACCGGCCCGGGGATGAAGCGGCGGAGCGCCGAGATGAGCAGGCTCGAGCCCACCAGCACGAAGAGGGTCGCCCCCCCCATCGCCACGGCGTTGATGGCGGAGTTGGTCACTGCCAGCATGGGGCACATGCCGAGGACCTGGACGAAGACCGGGTTCTCGCGCCAGAGGCCCTTGCCGAGCTCCTCCATCGCAGTGTTCTGGCGGGCGGCGTTCACGGTGTGGGCTCCGTTGCCGCCGGCGTGACCGCCGGCTCGGATTTCCCGGACGGAGCGGGCGGGGGCACCTCCGGTACAATCGGGAAGGCGCCTCGCCACCGAGCGTGGGTCGTGTTGATGATCTTCACGACCGCCTTCGAAGAGATCGTGGCGCCGGTGATGGCGTCCACCTCGTTCGGGGCGCTGGCTGTGCCGGGCTTGGTGACCTTCACCTCTGGGTCCACAGCGAGGTCGTGGAAGGCGCCGACGAAGGCCTCGTCCTTGTAGATCTTGTCCCCGAGGCCCGGGGTCTCTCGGCTCTCCAGGATCTCCATACCCGTGATGCGGCCCCGCTCCGGGTCGAAGCCGTAGAGGAGGCCGATCGTATCCTGGAAGCCGGGTCCGGCGCCGGGGATCGCCCAGCCCCGGAAGGCTCCTTCGCTGTCGAAGGCGGCGTAGATCGGCTCGCGCTCGCCGGCGGCCTCCGCCCCTGCTGCTGCCTCCGTGGCCGTCCGCATGCTCGTGGCGCCGGGCACCACCTTCAGGACGGCTCGCTCCAGGGCCGCGGCTCTGTTGGCGGTGATCTGCGGCAGGGTGAGCTCGTAGACCCCCACCAGCACCACGCCCGCCGCGAGCCCCGCGAAAGCCAGGGTGCCGATGAGGCGCACGGAGGACCACTGGGGAGCCGCCGCTTCCGGCATCGCGGCGCTCATCGCGTCTCCTCCCAGCGGCTCGCGCTCACGAGGTCCCCTCCGCGGGCTGGCCTTTGCGATCGCGTCCGAAGATCCTCGACGCCGTGGAGCGCTCGATGAGCGGGGTCCCCGCGTTCATCAGGAGGATCGCGTACATCACCCCCTCGGGCAGGCCGCCGAAGAGGCGGATCAGCACGACGAGCACGCCGATGCCTGCGCCGAAGATCCACGCCCCCTTCGGCGTGATGGGGGAGGTGACTGGATCGGTGGCCATGTAGAGGGCACCGAGCATCAGCCCCCCGGACAGCCACATGAACAGGGGGGTGGGGTAGCGCTCCGCGTTCACGAGCCAGAGGATCCCCGCCAGGGCTCCGACGCTCAGGAAGATCGAGGCGGGGATGCGCCAGTCGAAGGCGCGCCGCCAGAGGAGGTAGAGCCCGCCGGCGAGGAGCAGCGCGGCGCTGGTCTCTCCCAGGGAGCCGGCCACGTCGCCGAGGAGGAGCACACCAGCCTCGGTGAGCTCCCCATCGAACTTCATGCGGGCGAGGGGCGTGGCCGTCGTGACCACGTCGACGCCCGCGCTCGCGAAGGGCGGCGCCAGGGTCGAGGCGGGCAGGCTGGTGAAGGCCTCGCCCGGCATCCGCCACGTGGTCATCGCGCCCGGGAAGGCGGCCTGCAGGAAGGCCCGCCCCACGAGCGCCGGGTTGAAGGGGTTGTCCCCCAGGCCGCCCCAGAGGCACTTGCCGAGTCCGACCGCCACGATCCCGCCGAAGAGGGCCATCCAGATCGGGGTGGTCGGGGGGAGCGTGAGGGCCAGGAGGAGCCCGGTCAGCAGCGCGGAGCCGTCCCGCAGCGTAGCCCCGCGCGGCCCCGCCGAGCGGGGCGCCCAGAGCCACTCCGCGACCACCGCCCCCGCGAGCGCCGCCAGGATGATGAGCGCCGCCGCGAGCCCGAAGAACCACACCGCCGCCACGGTGGCCGGCGCCAGCGCCAGGAGCACGTCCACCATCACCCGCGGCGTCGTCACCGGCGCCCGGGAGAAGGGGGGCGCGTGGACCCGCAGGTTCGGCGGCGCCGTCCCCGGAGAGGCAGCGGGGCCCTGGGTGCTCATGTCGCGCTCCTCCCCTCACGGATCACCGCCTTGGCGGTGCGGATGAGGTGCACGATGGGGATGTTCGAGGGGCAGGCGAAGGTGCAGGAGCCACACTCCACGCAGTCCATGACGCTCCAGGCCTCCAGCTCCTCCCAGCGCCGCACCTTCGCCAATCGCGCGTAGCGGGAGGGATGCAGGAAGTAGGGGCAGGCCTCGAGGCAGCGGCCGCAGCGGATGCAGGGGTACTCCCGCGGGACCGCGGCGTCGCGCTCGGTCCAGGCCAGGATGCCGCTGGTGCCCTTGAGCACCGGCACGTCCAGGTCCGCGATCGGCGTGCCCATCATCGGTCCGCCCAGCACCACGTAGCGCGCCTCGTCCGTCAGCCCTCCGCAGTGGCGGATCACGTCCGCCACCGGCGTGCCGATAGGGACGATCAGGTTCGCCGGCCGCCGCACCGCGGTCCCGCTCACCGTGACCACCCGCTCGACGAGGGGGTGGCCTTGCTCGAACCAGGCCGCGGTCGCGGCCGCGGTGCCCACGTTCTGGACCACCACCCCGATGTCCAGCGGCAGGCGACCGGCCGGCACCTCGACGCCGAGGAGCGCCTTGACCAGCATCTTCTCCGCACCCTGTGGGTACTTCACCTCGACGGCGCGGACCCCGAGCGGCACCGAACGTGCCGAGGAGCTACCTGTCTCCTCGGCCGCTGCTGCTTTCCGGAGCGCCTCCACGGCGTCGGGCTTGTTCGCCTCGACGCCGATGATGACCTCGGCCGCCTCCAGGCTCGCCGCGAGGAGCCGCGCTCCGCGGATGACCTTCCCGGCCGACTCCACCATCACCCGGTGGTCAGCGGTCAGCCACGGCTCGCACTCGCAGCCGTTGAGCACCAGCCAGCGGCAGGTCTTGTCGGGCGGCAGCGCGTACTTCACGTGGCTGGGGAATGCCGCGCCCCCGAGCCCGACGATGCCCGAGCGCTGGAGCGACGCCACGAAGGCGTCTCGGTCCAGGGCCAGAGCGTCCGTGGCCGAGGGCTCCGGCAGGCGCTGGTCCGAGTAGGGATCTGCCTCGAGCTCGATGGCCTCCACGATGCGACCGTCCGGATGCCGGCGCTGGTCGACCGCCACCACCTCGCCGTCCACCGGGCTGTGGATCGCAGCCGAGACGAAGCCGCCCGGCTGTGCCACCACCTGCCCGCGGGTGACTCGGTCGCCTTTGGCGACACACGGCCGCGCGGGCGCCCCGATGTGCATGCCGCAGAGGAGCACGTAGCGCTCCACGAAGGGCATACGCCCGAGCGGCAGGGCCGCCGTGCGCACCTTCTCGTCGGGGGGATGCACCCCATGGCGGAAGCTGGGCAGCCCGCCGAGGAGTCGGCCCATCACGCCTCCGGGCCGCGGTAGCCGGCCAGCTCCAGCAGCCGATCCCTCAGCGTCGCCAGGGCCTGCTGCTGCTGCTCGTGGGCTGCGGCCTCGAGCCGCGCCCGATGCTCCTCCTCTTGCTTCGCGAGCGCGACCCGATGCTCCGCCTCGCGCCGTGCCAGCGCCGCCGTCGCCTCCGCCTCCGGCAGCGCGCCGGAGGCCCGCACCTCGGCGTCCGGGGCGACCCGGACCAAGGAGGCGCCAGCCTGATCGAGGGCCTGGTAGAGCCGCCTTGCCCTCAGCTCCGCGTGCTCGTCGGGGCCGTCGGCCAGGACCACCACCTTGATCGGCCGCGCGGCCGGGCCCTCGGCCAGGAGAGCCGCAAGGCCGCCGCTCTCCCTCTGCAGGGTCGACTCGTGCGCGAAGAGCAGCACCGGAGGACAAGCGACGCGCACGCTCTCTTCGAGCTCCTCCCACGCCCTCGAGGACTCACCGCCGCGGGCGCTGTGCTCCGCCTCCCGCATGCGGTCGAGCTCCATTCGTGCTGCACCCAGCAGCGCCTCCTCCTCGAGCCAGCGTTGGGCGAGCCCCTCCGCCAGGCCACGGGCCGTGGCTATGGCTTGTCCGGGGGGCGCCACGAGCACCGGCGCCTGGAAGGGGTTGTCGGGGAAAGGCAGCGCCCAGCCAGCGATCGCCTCGCTGATCACCAGGCCCATCCGTGCCCGACCCAGGCCATAGGGCCCCTCCTCCATGCGCCACGTCAGGTCCGCCAGGGACTGCGCAGCGTGGGTCAGCCGCGCGAGGTGGCCCACGTCGACCGCGCTCCGCCCGCCCGCCTCCGCCAGGAGCTCCTCCAGGCCCGCGCTGGCGCCCTCCATCGCGTCGAGCGCACGCCCGAGCTGGCCCAGATCGTGGACCGGGAGCGCCTGGCTCAGGGTCTCGCGGATCGCCCCCTCGACGTCCTCCGCCAGGCGGCGGACCTGGGCGATCCGATCCCGCAGCCGCGCCTGCAGGCGACGCTCGGCCAGGGCCAGGGCCAGCCGCATCGCCAGCCGATCCGGGCTCGCCGCCTCCGAGCGTCCCCCTCGCCCAAGCGCGAGCAGGCCGTGGCGGCTCAGCAGGGTCGCGGGGACGAGGCCGAGGGCCTGATCCTCCTCGAGGGCTTGCAGCGACGACCCGGGGGTATCCGGGAGCTGCTCCCAGACGCTCCAGCCAGCCCGGGCCGCCACGACGGCCTCCGGTGTGCGCTCGAGCTCGCGCAGGGCCCCGGGGCCGCACGCCTCCACACAGGCCCCGCAGCCCTGGCAGGCGTCGGGGTCCAGGGCCAGCCCAAGCAGGCCGTCGTAGGGCGAGGAGCCAGCGAGGGCCAGGGCGCTCGTGGCCTCCTTCAGGCCTCCGATGGCCGCCGTGGCAGCCTGCTCGCGCTCGCTGTCGAGGCCCATCCGCGGGGCCACGTGATCGAACGCGGCGCCGATGGCGTCGCCGCAGGTAGCGGGCCGATCGCTGCCCCGCATGGCCTTGCCCACCGCCCGGGACAGGGGCCCCAGCATCGGGGCGAGCGGCCCCACGTCGGTGCCCGCCGCCTTCGCTATGCGGCTGGCCGCGTCCAGCAGCGGGCGGGCCTCCATCAGCACGGGGCCCCAGGCGCCGTCGGCACAGATCGTCCAGCAGCGGCCGCACCCCGTGCAGGCCGCGGCATCCAGCTCGATGAGGATCTCGCGGCTCAGGGTGGTGGGTGTGGGCGTCGTGGCCAGCGCTGGTACCGCCCCCAGGGAGAGCAGCGGATCCGGGACCAGCTCGGCGCCCTGTCCCTCCCGATAGCGTCCCCCGACCCGTCCCCAGAAGGCCGGCAGCGAGGCCCAGCGCTCGTCCCCGGCCCGGAGGTGGCGCACTGCGAGGGGCAGCGCGGCTTCCGGCAGCGCGTCGGCCTCGTCGGTCGCCTCCGCTGCAGGCGGCCAGACCAGCTCGTAGCCCTCTGCGAAAGCGTCCGCGGACTCGCTGGTGGCGCCCTCGAGCCCAAGGCGGGCCGCGCGCGCCTTGCGGGTCGCGGGTGCGGCCTCCCCCGCGAGGCGCCGGACCAGCCAGCCGGCGAGGCGCTCGGCCTCGAGGCCGAAGACCCCCTCGGCCTCCGCCATCACCTCCAGGGTCGGCTCGTCGCCGATGAGCGGTGCGCCCGGCGCGCCGGACCAGGACACCACGTCGGCCCCCGGCAGGGAGCGGTGGCGGAGGGTCCCACCGAGGAGCGCGTGGGCCGCGCCGGTGATGCGCCGCGCGAGGCCAGGTGCGCTGGAGACCTGAATGGACCGGACCCCCTCGGGGGTGCGGGCCTCCGCAGGCATGCCTTCGGCCCGGAGCAGGCGCTTCCCCAGCTCCGGGTGCTCGTGGCGCAGGCGATCGTGCAGGGCCTCCAGGCGCGGGGAGGGGGCCCCCTCCTCGGGGGCAGCCACACCGAGCACTACACGCAGCGGGCCGTCGGCCGCCAGGGCACGCTGGCCAGCGGCGAGCACGTCGGCTCGACGGAGCGGCAGGCCGCCGATGCCCCAGGTGGCCGCGTGGACCTCGGCCTCCTCGGCTCCGGCGGCGACCTCTCGACCGAGCGGCCCCGCGCCGCCCGCCACCTCGGGGTGGCGCTCGAGCACCAGGACGTCCTTCACCCCGGCGAGGACCTCCGCCAGGGCGGCCGAGGGAGCCGGGCGGAGCTGGGTGAGCCCCACCCCGAGCCAGTCCGGGTGGCGGGGTGCGAGCGCGGCCACCAGCTCCGCGGCCGCGCCCTGGGCGACGAGGCCGAGCCGAGCCC
>CAZEHU010000169.1:0-6423 GCA_964511605.1 uncultured Myxococcales bacterium | reverse complement strand
ATCCTCACAGAAGCCCGCGGCCCACGCCAACTGCGACGGCATGACCGTCGGCGAGTGCGCCGAGGTGCGCATCAAGAGCGGCGCGATGCCCATGGGCAAGGGCTGCGGCGGCGTCGTCCCAGACGACGCTCCCAACGCGGGCGCCTGCTTCACGTTCGCGGACATGGATCTGCTCGGGGCGTGGATCAAGGGTGGCATGGTCGAGTAGGCCGCCCCCACGGTTGAAAAGGGCGGCGCACTCGGCGACTATCGGGGCGATGGGATCGTGGCGACCACCCCTCCGACGTGATGCCCGTGCGCTGGCGCTGGCGCTGGCGCTGGGCCTCGCCGGGGGCTGCGCGGACTCCCGGGCAGACCACGCAGCCGAGGGTGAGGCCGCGGTCGTCGGCGGCGGAGGCTTCGGCACGGCCCCCGGCTACGAGGCGCCGCCCCTCGCGGAGCTCTTTCCGGGCACCTGGCACCTCTCTTTCGACGAGGTGGAGCTCGTGGCCGAGCGCAGCGCTGGGGAGCCCTGGGATGCCGCGGCCGGCCTGCCCGATCCCTACGTCGTCGTGCAGCTCGACGGTCAAGAGGTCTGCAGCACCGCCGTCGACGGGGATACGGTCTCCCCCCGCTGGGCAGAGGGGTGCACGCTGCCCCTCGATGAGGAGAGCGCCGTCGGGATCCTAATCGTCGACGAGGACGGCCCCGCCGACGAAGTGATCGCCGCCTGGACCCTGGGGCAGCCCTTCTGCCCGGCCTGTCTGGGCATAGGGGAGGCCCGCCTCGAGGGCGATCCCCACGTGCTCGATTTCCTGCTGCGGCTCGAGCAGCTCTGAGCCCGTGGACTCGGAGGGCTCCGGCGGGCAGGGCCCCAGGAGGCCGGCCGGTCGCCTGATCTACTCCCCGTGGCGCGGCGCCGGCGCGGGCTGGGGCGCCCTCGCTCAGACCCTGAAGCACGCGAGCGCCGAGATGGGCCTCGTGCGGGGTCTGAGGATCTTGACCCGCTTGAACCAGACAGAGGGCTTCGACTGCCCGGGCTGCGCCTGGCCCGAGCCCGACGAGCGCTCCTGGGCCGAGTTCTGCGAGAACGGCGCCAAGGCCGTGGCGGAGGAGGCCACGACCCGACGCGTCGGTCCAGAGCTCTTCGAGCTGCACGACGTCGACGAGCTCGAGACCTGGACCGACTACCAGCTCGGAAAAGCAGGACGCCTGACCGAGCCGCTGGTCCTCCGACCTGGCGATCGCCACTACCGCCCGCTGTCCTGGGAGGAGGCTCTGGACCTGGCCGCGGAAGGGCTGCGTGCGCTCGACGAGCCCGATCGGGCCATCTTCTACACCTCCGGTCGGACCTCCAACGAGGCCGCTTTCCTCTACCAGCTCCTCGCCCGCCTGCTCGGGACCAACAACCTGCCGGACTGCTCGAACCTCTGTCACGAGTCGAGCGGTTATGGCCTGAGCCGGGCCATAGGCGTCGGCAAGGGCACGGTGACGCTGAGGGACTTCACCCGCTCGGACTGCATCCTGGTCATCGGCCAGAACCCCGGCACCAACCACCCCCGGATGCTCGGGCCGCTCCAGGCCGCGGCGCGCCGCGGCGCGCGCGTCATCGTGATCAACCCCCTCGAGGAGCCGAGCCTCGTCCGCTTCCAGCACCCCCAAGAGGTGCTGGGAATGCTCAACCCAGTGGGGGGCGGCGATGCCATCGCCACGGACTACCTCCAGGTCCGGGTCGGGGGCGACCAGGCTCTGTTGGAGGGCCTGGCCAAGGCGATGCTGGAGCTCGAGGAGCAGAGCCCCGGCACCGTGCTGGCCCGGGACTTCATCGACCAGCGCACGAGCGGCTTCGAGACATGGGCCGAGGGGATCCGCTCGAGGAGCTGGGAGCGCCTCGCGGCCGACAGCGGCATCACCGAGGGCGAGCTGCGCCGCGTCGGCGGCCTCCTGGCAGCGAGCGGAGCGGCGATCGCGTGCTGGGCCATGGGCATCACCCAGCACCCCAACGGGGTCGCCAACGTCCAGGCGATCGTCAACCTCCTCCTCCTCGGGGGCCACCTCGGCCGCCCCGGCGCCGGCGTCTGTCCGGTGCGAGGACATAGCAACGTGCAGGGCGATCGCACGATGGGCATCTGGGAGCGCCCCTCGGAGGTCTTCCTGGACCGGCTGGCCGCGACCTTCGAGTTCGCGCCCCCGCGAGAGCACGGGCTCGCGGCCGTGGAGGCCCTGAAGGCCATGCACGAGGGGCGGGTCGACGTCTTCATGGCCATGGGCGGCAACCTGGTCGGCGCCGCGCCCGACACCCACTACAGCGCCGAGGCCCTCCGGCGCTGTGGGTTGACCATCCATGTGGCCACCAAGCTCAACCGCTCCCACCTGGCCGTAGGGGCGGCGAGCCTCCTCCTCCCTTGCCTCGGCCGCACCGAACGGGATCGACAGGGAGGCGCCGAGCAAGTGGTGACCGTCGAGAACTCCATGGGCATCGTCCACACCTCCCGAGGCCGCCTCGTGCCCGCCTCTGAGCACCTCAGGAGCGAGCCCTGGATCGTCTGCGAGCTCGCCCGCCGCGCCGCCGGCGACCGGGCGGCGGTGGACTGGGCCGGCCTCGCCGCGGACTACGACCGCATCCGTGAGCTCATCGCTCGCACGATCCCGGGCTTCGACGACTACAACCGCGCCGCCAGGAGCCCCGGCGGCCTCGAGCTCCCCAACGCCGCCCGGCAGGGTCGCTTCGAGACCTCCGATGGTCTCGCGCACTTCACGTCGCACGAGCTCCCGGACCTCGGCCTCGCCGCCGGGGAGCTGCGCCTGATGACCCTGCGCAGCCACGACCAGTACAACACCACGATCTACGGCCTCGACGATCGCTACCGCGGCGTGTACGGCGAGCGTCGAGTCGTCCTGATGAGCCAGGCGGACATGGCGGACCGGGGCCTCGAGGTCGGCGACAGCGTCGACGTCGAGAGCCGACACGGCGGCGTCTCCCGCCGCGTTCAGGGCTTTCAGGCCGTGCCGGCACGCCTGCCTCCGGGGAGCTGCGGCGCCTACTTCCCGGAGGCCAACCCCCTCATCCCGATCGATCGCTACGCGGCGGGCAGCCTGACGCCCGCGTCCAAGAACGTGGTGGTCACGATCACCCCGTCTCCGGTGGAGGACTCCCCATGAGCGTGTGGACCCGAGGCCTCGGCCTCGTGATGATCTCGAGCCTGGGAGCCTTCGCAGCCTGCTCCACCGCCCCCTCGGAGGGCGGCCCCAGCGTTCCCTCGGCCGGGAAGGCCGTGACCCCGAGCTGCGAGGACACCTCGTGCCCCGTGGGCTATCAATGCGTCGGGACCACCTGCGTCGCGGACGAGCCCGCGGCGGGGAGCGGCGGCGGCAGCGAGGAGGGGCCGGCGGCAGGCCCCGGGGGCGAGCCCGAGCCCGAGCCCGAGCCGGAGTCGGAGCCGACCGGGGGCGTGACGCTGCCGGGGCCCGCTCTCGCCGAGTGCGAAGACCTCGGCAATTGCTGCGAGTCCCATGACGAGGCGGGGTGCGACGACGAGGTCTGCACCGAGCTCGTCTGCTCCCAGGACAGCTTCTGCTGCGAGCAGGTGTGGGACGGCCTCTGCGCGGATCAGGCGATCGACGTCTGCACCTGAGGGGTAGGGCCGCCACGGCGCGGCGAGGACTCCACGCGGCGTGGACTCAGGGCAGGACGATCTGGACCGGAGTGGCGGCTCGCTTTCGCCCTCGGGGACGCAGCTCAACCAGCTCCTGATGGCGTCGCCCGCCGCCTCCAGCGAGCCCGGAGACCCTCACCTTCACCGGCCCCGAGGCCGCCGGGCGGAGGGTGGTCTTCACACTCCAGCGACCGCTCGACCCGCGCGGCCCAGCGAGCACCAGCGGGCCCCCGGGGGGAGCCGCGACCACCTCGCCCTCGGCCGTGCCCTCGCTGGCGATCAGTCGACCCTCCACCGAGTCGTCCTCGGCCGACCACGTGATCACCGCCACAGGCTGGTCGGAGGCGACCAACCCGTCGAGGGCCGCGATCGCACAGTGGTGGATGGCCTCCTCGCCGAGGCCGGCGGCCCTCATGGCGGCGATGCGCTCGAAGGGGGTGGGATCATCGGGAGCGAGTCCGGCGGCCGCGGCGTGCTCCAGGCAGGCCTCGTCGAGGCGGCCCCAGGCCGTCAGCTCCTCCGCGTAGATCCGGCGGGCCTCGGCCTCGTGGGGGCGGGCCTCGACCAGCTCGCTCAAGGCCTCGAGGCCGAGGTCCTCGAGCCGCCGCTCCCGCAGGCGGCGCGCGCGCGCGAGCACCAGGTCGGCGCGGCCCCAGTCCTCTGCGAGGCCGGCGTCCAGGGCCTTGGCCATGCGCTCGTCGAGGCCGCTCAAGGCCTGAGCGGTCCGAGGATCGCCGGCGTGGGGCTCGAGCCACTCCCGGCAGCTCCCGAGGTCGCCGCGGGCGCCGCCGCAGAACGACAGGAGGCGAGCGAGGAGGCCCTCCTGGCGCTTGGGATGGGTGCCCGTGCGCAGGAGCGCCTCGAGCACCTCCGGGCGCGCGTCGCCGCGATCGTAGAGGCCGGCCGCCACGGTGAAGACCCAGGCGGGCAGGGAGGCCTCGAGGGCCGGATCGACGGTCAGGAGCTCGAAGATCTCCTCCTCGGTCTCGAGGCGCTGGAGCCTCCAGGTGTGGACGAGGGCTCGCACGCGCTGGCCATGGCCCTCGGAGCTCATACGGCCGAGGAAGGTGGCCAGGGCCCTCCGGGGCACGGGGCGCACCGTGAGCTGTCGGATCAGCTCGTCGGGGCCGAGCTCAGCGAGGAGGGCCTCCAGCACCTCGAGGGCCTCGGCCATCGCCTCCCCGCCCAGAGCTGCGAGGCGGGCCCAGGCCGAGCGTGAGAAGCGATCCGGCCAGACCGAGCGGACCCCCTCGAGGCGGAGTGCTGGCCAAAGCGCCGCGTCGCGGCGTTCTGGCGCGAAGTTCGCCGCGAAGGCATCGAGCTTCGCGGCCGCGTGGGCCGGCTGGCCGGTGGCCAGGTAGGCGTCGAGGAGCAGCCCGAGGCCCATCGGGCCGAGGGGCTCGAGCTCCTCGAGCGCCGCGATGCGTGCCTCCGGGTCCTCGGGCAGGTCGCCGAGCTCCTCGGTCGGCCAAGCGAGGCGCGGCGGCGGTGGCCAGCGCTCCGCGAGCCCCCAGCGCGTATCGGCGCGGGCCTCGCGCACCCGCGCCACGGACCACATTCGATGGACGAGGTACTCGGGCGCGGAGCGAGGCACGGGCAAGGCGATCGCTCGCTCGAAGGGCGTGCCGTCGAGGCGCCCGGAGATGTGGATGCGCCCCTCGAGGTGGCCCACGTGGCGGCCGAGCAGGACCAGGGTCTCGCCGGGCGCCAAGTTGGGCGGCGGCTGGGGCGCGATATCGAGCACATTGTCCGTCACGGCGGTCACACGGAGATCGGCCAGCACCGGACCCGCGAGGGAGCGGGCGATGCGGGCGGCGGTCCGAGTGGGATCCCGGCGCG
The DNA here is from genome assembly GCA_964511605.1 of uncultured Myxococcales bacterium. Lineage (GTDB taxonomy): Bacteria > Myxococcota_A > UBA9042 > PHBI01 > JACKFB01 > CAZEHU01. The sequence continues at coordinate 949 of CAZEHU010000169.1, read as the reverse complement.
GGACCAGGCGGAGGTCCCGTCCCCGTCCTGCCCGCGCGAGGTCACGCAGCCAGCCTGCAGCAGGCCGATCCCCGAGGGCGACCGTGTGCAGGACCACGTCCCCGGCAGCGGCGCTGTCCAGGGTCCGCTCGAGGATGCGCTCGTGCGACAGATCCCCGAGGGTAGCGTGCCCATCCGTCAGGGCGATCACCGCGGCTGGGTGGCGGGTGTCGAGGGCGGTGAGCACCGCCTCCTCGAGCAGGGAGCCCAGATCGGTGGCCCCGCCGGGCTCGAGCTCGTCGAGGCAGGCCCTGAGCCAGCTCAGCTCGTCTCGGGTCATGGCCTGTTCGCTGCAGGCCCGGACGCGCCAGCCGCCGTGCACCACGTGCATGCGCGTCCCGCGGGGCAGCGCCTCGGCCAGGCGATAGAGGAGCGTGGCGGCCTGAGAGATCACCGCGCGGCCGAGGCCTGCCGAGGTGTCGAGGGCGACGATCACGTCCCGCGGGGCCCGCTCGGGCGGCGGCCCGAGGTCCGGGCTGAGGTCGCACATCCAGAAGCGCTGCCCGCCGTGATCCCCCCAGACGAGGGTCTCCTCCCGGAGATCGGTGCGCTCGAGGCGCACCTCGAAGGGGCCGGCCGGCACCACGTCCCGCGCCTCATAGCCTACCTGGGCGCCGCCGGGCCTGTGGCGGACCTTGGCCGGATAGCCCCAGACCGTGATGGCGCCGGCCTCCTCGACGTCCACCAGGATGCCCAGCTCGCCGATGGGCGGCAGGGTGGCGCGATCGCTGAGGTCGGGCAGCTCGAAGCGCCAGGCGGCGCGTCGATCGTGGAGCTCGAGGACCTCCTCGAAGCTCACCAGGATCGCGAGGGTAGCGCCCGCCTCGATCCGGGGGACCTCGATGCGCACCGGCGTGCCGAGGCTCAGGGGGCGTCGATCCGGGTGGCGCGGGTCCGCGACCTCCGGGGT
>CAZEHU010000168.1:0-6423 GCA_964511605.1 uncultured Myxococcales bacterium | reverse complement strand
CGGCACCCGCGTGCCCCTCCACCCCAATACGATCAGCCTGCTCAAGCTCGCGCTCGTCGCCCCGCCGGCCCTGATGACGCTGCCCACCGTGGGCCTCCTGCCGGCGAGCCCAGCCGTGCTGCTGCCCGTGCTCTTCGTCTTCGTGCTGCTCGACTGGCTCGACGGCGTCGTGGCCCGGGAGCGTGGCCTCGAGAGCCGGCTCGGAGGCTTCGTCGATCGGGCCACCGACGCCCCCCTCCTCCTGGGCCTCGCCGCGCTCGGCGGCGAGGTCCTGCCGGTGTCCTGGGTCCTCTCCAAGGTGGCCCTGGACATCGGCGTCATGCTCGCTTCCCTCGCCGGCCGCGGCTCCACCGAGAATCGGGCCCGGACGAGCCTGAGCTTCCTCAGCCTCTGCGCCCTCTTCGGCCTCGCTCAGGGCTGGGCGCCCGCCCTCCTCACCCTCACGAGCGCCAAGGCGATCGTCGGGGCCAGCGCGGCGCTCACCCTCGCGGTGCTCCTCCGCCAGCTCGGCATCCTGCGCCTCCGCTCGTTGGCCAACGCCCTCAGCCTCGGCAACCTGGCCTGTGGCCTCGGCATGATCGCCGTCGCCGCCGCCGGCTCGCCTCAGTGGGCGCTGCCCCTGTTGGCTCTCGGCGCGGCCCTCGACGGCTTCGACGGCGCCGCGGCGCGTCGCTTTGGCGGCACCCGCTGGGGCGTGCTGATGGACGACGTGGCGGATGGCATCACCAATGGCGTGGCCCCCGGCGCGCTCATCGCGCTCACGGTCGGAGGCGTGGAGGGACAGGTGCTCGGCATCGGCTATGCCCTGTTCACCGCTGGCCGCCTGCTCTACTTCACCCTGCAGAAGGACCAGGCGGATCCTGCCTGGTTCAGCGGGGTGCCCTCCACCGCCGGCGCCTTCACGGTGGTGAGCGCCGCCATCCTGCTGCCGGCCTGGCCCGCCGCCCTCGGCGCGGTCGTCGGCCTGGTCGCGGCGGAGATGGTGGCCTTCGATACGCCCTACCGGCACCTGGGCCGTGCCCTCGCACGCTTCCTCTCCCCGGCGCGCCGGACCGGGGCCTTCGCCCAGGCTCGTCCGGCCTTCCGAGCGCTCCTCCTCTCGCTGCCCCTGGCGCTCTCGGCCGCTCTCTGGACCCTGCTGGGCCCCGCGATCGTCGCCGCCGGCGTATTGCTCACCAACCTGGGATATGCGCTCGCGCCGCCCGTGTGGCACCTGCTGCGAGGCGCCGCGCCCTGAGCTGCGAGCCACGGTACATCCTATGGGAGTGGTGCGAGGGCCACGCGCTCGGCGCTGGCGGCGACTGGGGGCTACCCCCCCATCACGTGCCGGGAGATGATGAGGCGCTGGATCTGGCTTGTGCCCTCGTAGATCTGGAAGACCTTGGCGTCGCGCATCAGCTTCTCGACCGGGTACTCCTTGTTGAAGCCGTAGCCGCCGAAGATCTGCACCGCGTCGGTGCAGATGCGCAGGCACTCGTCGGCAGCGAAGCACTTGGCCATGGCGGCGACCTTGGAGTTGCGTATGCCATTGTCGATCTGCCAGGCGGCCTGCCAGACCAGCATGCGGGCGGCCTCGATGGCCTTGGCCATATCCGCGATCATGAAGCTGATGGCCTGGAAGCTCGCGATGGGGCGGCCGAAGGCCTTGCGCTCCTTGGCGTACTGGATCGACTCGTCCATGGCGCGGCGAGCGACCCCGACCGCCATCGAGCCGACCGAAGGGCGCGTATGATCGAAGGCCTTCATGGCGACCTTGAAGCCCTCGCCTACGGCTCCGACGATGTTCTCCTCGGGCACCGCGACCCCCTCGAAGGTGATGCCGCGGGTATCGGAGGCCCGCTGCCCCATGTTCTGCTCCTTCTTGCCCACGAGGATGCCGGGGGTCTCGCGCGGGACTACGAAGCCCGTCATGCCGCGATGGCCGGACGCCGCGTCCGTATACGCCAGGACGAAGTACCAGTCCGCCTTGGCGGCGTTGGTGATCCACATCTTCTGGCCATCGATCACCCAGTGGTCTCCGCGCTTCTCGGCCTTCGTGCGGATGCCCGCCACGTCGCTGCCGGCCCCGGGCTCGGTCACCGCGTAGGAGGCCATCTTGAACTGCTCGGCCATAGGCGCGAGGATCTTCTTCTGGAGCGCCTCGGAGCCGGCGACGATGACCGGAGCGCAGGCGAGGTTGTTGGCCTCGAGCGCGGTGCCGATGCCCGAGCAGGCGTAGCCCATCTCCTCGACGATGAGGGTCGAGGGCAGCGAGCCCAGCGCCATGCCGCCACAATGCTCGGGCATCGCCAGGTTCATCAGCCCCTGCTCCCAGGCCTTGCGACAGATGGCCTCGGGGAACTCGCCCGTCTCGTCGTGGTGGGCCGCGGCGGCCATGATCTCCGCCCGGGCGAAGTCGCGGGCGAGCTTCTGGAGCATCAGCTCCTCTTCGGAGAGGCGGAAGTCGACCATCGCAGCGCTCCTTGCCGAGCCCCTGGGCCCGGATCTCGCCGGGCCGCTCGGGCCCGACATGGGGGGAGGTGGGGGGCCGAGAGCTACCGCACGGGGCGGGGCCGATCAATCAGCACTTGGTGCCCGAGCCGCGGGTTCAGGGCACCGCGTCGAGCTCGATGCCGACGGGGGCATGGTCGGAGGCCTTGTGCTCCCCCTTCTTCTTCCGCCAGGGCCGGTCGACCCAGCCGTGCAGCACCCGCTCGGCCATCGCCGGTGTCACGAGGTGGTGATCGATTCGGAAGCCGTGGTCGAAGCGGAAGGCCGCGCCCCGATAGTCCCAGAAGCTGAAGGTGCCTGGCTCCACATAAGGCAGGACGGCGTCCACCAGCCCCAGCTCAAGGAGCTGGTCCCAGCGCCGATGCTCCTCGGGATGGTAGGTGGGCTTGCCCTCGAGGGCCTCCTCGCTCCACACGTCGCGGGCCTCGCGGGCGACGTTCAGATCCCCCATCACGTCCCAGTCCTCGCCGGGCTCGATGCGCTCGCCGAGCCAGGCGATCAGGGCATCGTAGAAGCCCAGCTTGTAGGGGAACTTCGGTGAGTCCACCCCCTGGCCCTGCGGGCAGTAGAGGTTGACGACGCGCACCCCATGGGTCGTAGCGGCGATGAGGCGGGACTGCCCCTCGTCCCCCCCTCCGCCCGCGCCCGCCGGCAGGCCGCGCTCGACGTCCTCTAGGGGCCAGCGGCTCGCGAGCGCCACGCCGTTCCACTGCTTCTGGCCGAAGGTCTCGAGGTGGTAGCCCCGGGACTCGAAGAGCTCGCGGGGCACCGCCTCGTCGGTGAGCTTGAGCTCCTGGAGGCCCAGGACGTCCGGCGCATCCGGCGAGTCCAGGTAGAGCTCGACGTACTCTCGGCGAGCCTTCAGGGAGTTCACGTTCCAGGTGACGATCTTCATGGCTGGCTCATGGCTCGCTCGTGGCCGGGGAGGTCGCGTACTCCAGATCCTCCTCGAAGGCCACGCGATCGGCGTCGCTGGCCGGTCCGAGGCGGCTGCCGAGGAGCCCGGCGAGGAAGCTCAAGAGGAAAGCCGGGGGCAGCTCGCTCAGGGTCGCGAAGTGGGCGCCGAGCACCGGCAGCTCCGGGGCGCCGAACTTGAAGAGGGGCACCGCCACAAAGCCGGTCACCATGGCGGCGATGGCCCCGCGCCCCGTCATGCCGCGCCAGAAGAGGCTCAGGATGATCGTCGGGCAGAAGGTGGCCGAGATGCCGGACCAGCCGAAGATCACGAACCAGAAGACCGTGCGATCCGGCGTCGTCACCGCGACCACCATCGAGATGGCGAAGCCCACGACGGCCAAGGCGAGCGTGGTCATGCGCGAGCGGCGCATCAAGGCCTCGTCGCTGAGCTCCGGGTGGAGGACCTGCTGGTAGACGTCGCGGACGGCGGCGCTGCCGGCGAGGACGAGGAGGGAGTCCACCGTCGACATGATCGCGCTGAGCACGATCGCGATGTACAGGCCGACGATCAGCGCCGGCATCAGGTGCTCCACCAGCATCGGCAGGACGTCCTCGGTGCTGGCGGGATCGAGGTCGGTCAGCACCACCCGGCCCGCCATGCCGGCGAGCACGGCGCCTCCATCCGCCAGGAGGGTCCAGACGACGGCGACCCAGGTGCCGCGAGGGATCTCGCGCTCGTCTCGGAGGGCCAGGAAGCGGACGAAGATCTGTGGTGAGCCCAGGAAGCCGAGCCCGATGAGGGAGAGCGAGAGCACGGAGAGCACGCCCGAGAGGCTCACCCCTTCCTTGCCCAACCACGCGACGAGGGCCGGATCCTGCGCCTCGAGTCCCGCCATCACGGCGTCGAGGCCCCCCGCCGCCGCGATGCCGGCGATCGGCAGGACCACGAGCCCGACCACCATCAGGGCCCCCTGGAAGACGTCGGACCACGCCACCGCCAGGAAGCCCCCGCTGGTGGTGTAGAGCAGGACGACGGCGAAGCCGACCGCGGCCCCAACGTAGTAGTCCCATGCCAGGAAGTCCTGGAAGGCTTTGCCGGTCGCGTCGATCTGCGCGCTCACGTAGATGGTCACGAAGACCACGAGGGCGAATGCGCTGACCAGGCGCAGGGTGTGGCCCTGGTCGCGGAAGCGGGCCTCGAGGTAGTCGGGCACCGTGATCGCGTCGTAGCGATCGGTCAGGCGCTTGAAGCGGCGGCTCATCAAGAGCCACGCGCCCGCCACGCCGAGGGTCTCGCCGAGCACGACCCAGAAGGCCTTCACGCCGACCGCGGCGCCCATGCCGGTCAGGCCGAGGAGGAGCCAGGCCGACTCGCCGGTGGCCCGCGCGGAGAACGCGACGGACCAGAACCCGAGCGCCTTGCCCGCGGCGAAGTAGTCGCGGAGGTCCTTCATCCTGCGCGCGGCGAGAACGCCGATGGCGACCAGCGCCGCGAGGTAGATCAGGACCCCGACGAGGGTGGTGGGATCCGGGGTGGACATGCCTCCGATCTACCACAGGCGGAGGGCCCCGGGGTTGGTGGCGCCTGGACGACCCGGTAGACTCCGGCCATGGCCGTCCTCGCCGAGCCGATCGAACGCCGCGCCACCTATGCGGACATCGAGGCCCTGCCTCCCGGGCTGAACGGCGAGATCCTCGCTGGACAGCTCGTAGTCAGCCCGCGTCCCGCCGCGCCCCACATCTACGCTTCGTCGCGCCTGGGCGCCGTCCTGAGCTCGGGCTTCGACCTGGGGACCTCCGGGCCCGGTGGATGGCACATCCTGCACGAACCCGAGCTGAGCCTGGCGGTCGATCCGCTCTACGATCCCGTGATCTCGGACCTCGCAGGCTGGCGCCTCGAGACCCTCCCCGAGGTTCCCAACGTGGCGCAGTTCCGCGTGACGCCCGACTGGGTCTGCGAGGTGCTCTCTGCCTCGACCGCCCGCCGGGACCGCCTCCTGAAGCTGCCCTATTACGGCCGCGCCGGCGTGCGCCACGTCTGGCTCCTCGACGCCCTCGCCCGTGGCCTCGAGGTCTACCGCCTCGAGGGCGAGCACTACCTGCTCGTGCAGACTCTCACGGACTCCGGGGAGGTGGGCGCCGAGCCCTTCGACGCGGTGCCCTTCGAGCTCGGGCTGCTCTGGCCCCGGCTGCAGGCCGACGGTGGGGCGGCGGGCGGAGCCACCGAGGGCGAGGGCTGAGCCCCGAGGGCGACCCCGAGTCACCTTGCCGAAGGGCAGGCCGCAGCGGTATGGATCCGCCACCACTCACGAGCCCCGAGGTGCCCCATGAGCGAAGTCGTCCGCTGCGGTCTCATCCAGTGCGCGAACCCGATCAACGACGAGTCCGTGCCCGTCGCCGACATCCAGAAGGCGATGGTGGACAAGCACCTGCCTATGATCGAGGAGGCGGCCTCGAAGGGCGTGCAGATCCTCTGCCTGCAGGAGATCTTCAACGGGCCCTACTTCTGCCCCAGCCAGGCACCTCGCTGGTACCACGCCGCCGAGACGATCCCTGGGCCCAATACGGAGCGCTTCCAGGCCATCGCGGCGAGCCACGAGATGGTCATCGTCCTCCCCCTGTACGAGAAGGAGATGCGGGGCGTGTACTACAACTCCGCGGCGGTCATCGACGCGGACGGCACCTACCTCGGCAAGTACCGCAAGCAGCACATCCCCCAGACCTCGGGCTTCTGGGAGAAGTACTTCTTCACCCCCGGCAATGGCGGCTACCCGGTCTTCCAGACCCGCTACGCCAAGGTCGGCGTCTACATCTGCTACGACCGCCACTTCCCGGAGGGCTGGCGTGCCCTGGGGCTCAACGGCGCCGAGATCGTCTTCAACCCCTCCGCCACCGTCGCCGGCCTGAGCCAGTACCTCTGGAAGCTCGAGCAGCCCGCCGCCGCGGTCGCTAATACCTACTACGTCGGCGCCATCAACCGGGTCGGCTCCGAGGATCCCTGGAACATCGGCAAGTTCTACGGGACGAGCTACTTCG
>CAZEHU010000167.1:0-6426 GCA_964511605.1 uncultured Myxococcales bacterium | reverse complement strand
AGCGGCTCCCCGGGGTGCTCGCGGTGCCCGGGCTGCACGACGCGCACCTCCACCTCCTGGGGATCGGCCAAGGGGCCGAGCGGGTGGACCTGCTCGGCGTCGCGACGCCGGCGGAGGCGGCCCGGCGCGTGGCGGCCTTCGTCGCCGAGCATCCCGATCTTCCCTGGTACTCCGGGCGCGGATGGGATCAGAGCCGCTTCCCGGCGGAGGCCTTCCCCACCTGGCGCGAGCTCGAGGGCCTCGTCGATCGCCCCATCGCCCTGTCGCGCACCGGCGGCCACAGCCTGTGGGTGAACCGCTCCGCCCTCGAGGCGGCTGGCGTCGACGCCAGCACCCCCGATCCGGAGGGCGGCCGCATCCTGCGCTTCGAGGACGGAGCGCCCACCGGTGTCCTGATCGACCACGCGATGGCGTTGGTGCGGGACGTGCTCCCGGAGGCTACGGCCGCCGATCGCGAGCGGCGCGCGCTCGCCGGAGCACGGGCGTGCGCGGACAAGGGCCTCGTGGCGATCCACGATATGGGCATGGAGGTGGCCTCCCTCGAGGCCCTGGTGGCGGTGGACGCTCGCTCGCCCCTCCCGATCCGCGCCTTCGTCTACCTGGCGGACGAGGAGGAGAGCTACGGCTGGCTGGCCTCCCACGAGGGGCGCTGGCGGGTCTCGGAGCGCATCGAGGTCCGCGGCATCAAGCTCTTCGCCGATGGGGCGCTGGGCAGCCGGGGGGCCGCGCTCCTCGAGCCCTACAGCGACGAGGCGGGCCACCACGGCCTCGAGACCCTGAGCCCGGAGGAGCTCCGCTCCCGGGTGTGGAGGGTCCACGAGATCGGCGCCCAGGTGGCCGTGCACGCGATCGGAGACAAGGCCGTCCGCAGCGCGCTCGATGCCCTCGGCGCCACCTCGAAGAGCGGCACCTCGCGGCGACATCGCCTCGAGCACGCTCAGGTCGTGCACCCGGACGATATGCCCCGCTTCGCCGCCCTCGACGTCGTGGCCTCGATGCAGCCGACCCATGCCACCAGCGATATGCGCTGGGCAGAGGATCGCCTGGGCCCCGAGCGCCTCGTCGGGGCCTACGCCTGGCGCACCCTCGCGAACCACGGGGCGCGGCTCGCGTTCGGCTCCGATGCTCCCGTGGAGAGCGAAGATCCCCGCCAGGGCATGCACGCGGCGACCACGCGCATGGATCCCGCGGCCCAGCCGGCGGGAGGCTGGCGCCCCCACGAGCGGTTGAGCGACGAGGAGGCCCTGGCGGCCTTCGCGCGAGGAGCCGCCGAGGCTGTGGGAGCCAGCGCGCGCCTGGGTCGCCTCGGGATCGGCCAGGAGGCCGACCTCACGCTCCTCGCGACGGATCCCCGTGGTCGGGCAGGCGCCTGGCTTCAGACGCGGGCCCTGGGCACGATCGTCGGGGGACAGACCCGGCTCGTCGACGGCGGCGCCCGCTGATCGGAGCCCCGTCGGGTCTCCGATCGCGTCGCCTACGCGGGTCAGGTCGCATCGCTCAGGGCCAGGTAGGAGGCGGGCGTGATGAAGTCGATGCCGCCGTCCTCGAGGAGCGGCGGGGCCTCGGCGTCGGCCACCAGGGCCGCATAGTCGGGCACCAGGTGACGGCGGTGCAGGTCGGGCCACAGATCCGCGAGCACAGGGAGACCGAGGCGACCGCGCTCGATGAGATCGAAGCCGCTCCGCATCAGGCCGAGCGGCTGGCGACCATAGTGGCCGAGGAGCTCGCGCCCCACGTCGAGCACCGCGCTGCGATCGATCTTCCGAGCGGCGTACAGGTGTAGCGCCATCTGGAAGCTGTCGTAGCAGGGCACGACGCGGGGTCCGAAGTCCGCGAAGCGCGAGGGTGGGGTGCGCTTCTCCAGGTTGATGTAGATGCGATCGACCAGCTCGCGCTCGGTGAGATCGCTCGAGATGCGGGCGATGTAGGCGGCGTCCTGCTCGTCCACCCCGGCCTTGAGCAGGGTGCGCTCGAGCGCCTCGCCGCGCAGGCGTCCGGCCACCAGGTCGGCGTAGATGGCGTAGATGAGCACGTCCGCCTCGCTGTCGTCGCCGAAGAGGGTCTCCCTCACACCCCAGGGCAGCTCGAGGCGGTTGTTGAGGAGGGCCGAGAGCTTGTAGCCCACCTGCTCGGTCATCTTGGAGACCTTGCGGCGGCGGAGGAGGGCGAGCTGGTCCTTGAACGTGATGCCGTCGAACTCGACGCCGTCCAGGACCATCTTCCGCTGGATCACGGCGCGGAGCTGAGGCGGGCTGGCGCTGACGAAGTACAGGGGGTTCGACCGGATCCTCTCCTCATCGTCGGTCCGGCCGCGTCGGAGCGCCCTCAGGAGGACGTCGGTGCCCGCGACGTTCCTCTTGTCCACCGCCAGCTCGAGGGGGATCGAGAGCAGCCCCTTGAGGCTGTCGAACTCGCTGGCGAGGTAGGTCTTGTCGATGTCCCAGACGTAGACGTCCCCCTCGAAGTCGGCCGCGTACACCCTCTCCTGGGTGCGATCGAGGGGGTAGACGTAGCCCTCGTCCACCTCCGTGTGGCGCCCGGCCAGGCGCCCCAGGCGATCGCGGAGGCTCATCTCCGAAGACCACTGCTCGGCAAGGGGGGCGACGACACCTAGCAGAGGCCCTTCGCGTGGGCGTCGTCCGCGCGCTCGGTGAAGGACTCGAAGCTCAGGTGGCGGCCCCGGATGGTGGTATCCACGTCCTCGTAGCGGCTCTCACGCTCCATCAGCGTCATCAGCGCCGCGGCGGGGGTGGCCCCCTCGAAGAGCACACGATGGACCGCGTGGGCGATGGGCATGTCGATGTCCTTGGTGAGGGCGAAGCTGTGGACGACGCGGGTCGTATTCACCCCCTCGGCCACCATGCCGAGGTTGGCCACGATGTCGTCGAGCTTCTCGCCCCGGGCCAGGTGTCGGCCCACGGTGTGGTTTCGCGAGAGGGTGGAGGTGCAGGTGGCCACGAGGTCCCCGACCCCGGCGAGGCCCTGGAAGGTCGTGCGCTCCGCGCCGAAGTACAGGCCGATGCGGCAGATCTCCGCGAGGCCGCGGGTGATGAGCGCGCTCAGGGTGTTGGCCCCGAAGCCCATGCCCGCTGCGATGCCGCCCGCGATCGCATAGATGTTCTTGAGGGCCCCTGCCATCTCGACGCCCACCACGTCGAAGTTGCCGTAGAGGCGGAAGCGGGGGCCCGCGAGGAGCTCGTCCGCCTTGGCGATGACCTCCTCGAAGGGGCTCGCCACGACGGTGGCCGAGGGATGGCCGGCGAGCACCTCGCGGGCCAGGTTCGGACCGGAGAGCGCGCCCACCTTTCGACAGCAGGTCTCCTCGGTGAGCACCTGGCACATCCGGCTCAGGGTGCCCGCCTCGAGGCCCTTGGTGGCCGAGAGCAGGATCTGATCGCCTCGGACGAAGTCACCGAGGGCATACGCGACCCGGCGGAAGGCCTTCGACGGGATCGCGACGATGATCACCGGCGCGTGCTCCGCGGCCTCCTGGAGGTCCAGGGTGCCGCGCACCCGCGGATCGACCGGCGCGTCGCCGAGGTAGCGGGCATTCGTATGGCGCTCGTTGAGCTCGGCGACCCGATCCCCGTTCCGCATCCAGAGGAGCGTGTCGTACCCGTGGGTGCCCAGGATGTGCGCCAGGCCGGTGCCCCAGGAGCCGCCACCCAGCACCACGGCCGGACCCTTGGGGGTCGGCGGCTTGTCCGGGACCCAGGCAGAGGACTTGGCAGCCGCGTGCCGAGGGACGGCCTCCTTGGTGGCAGCCTTCTTGGTGCTGGGCTTCTTGGCAGGCGCCTTCTTGGTGGGCGCCTTCTTGGCGGCGGCCTTCTTGGTGGCGGCCTTCTTGGTGGCGGCCTTCTTGGCAGGCGCCTTCTTGGTGGCGGCCTTCTTGGCGGGCGCCTTCTTGGCGGGCGCCTTCCTGGCCTTCTTCGTGCTCTTGTCGTCGGCCATCAGGCGGCCTCCCGCTCGTGCACCTCCGCCTCGAGGCCGTATCCCACCAGGCGGTTGCGGTAGTAGTAGAGGAGGTTCATGTCCTCCGCGAAGACCCGATCGCCGCGGCGCTGGATCACCGGATGGCGGTGGTAGCTGCCGAAGTGGCGAAGGGCGGTCTGGATCATGCCGACCGGGTTGCCCTCGGCGACCTCCTCTGCGATGCGGATGCCGCCGGCATCCGATAGACGCCGAGCCGCGGCCGAGACCCGGCGGACACGATCGGCCAGCACGCCCATCTCCACGCCGGTGCCTCCACCGGCGGTGCGGAGGAGCCGGTACAGGTCCATGCCCGGGTGTCGATCGGCGAGGTACTCGAAGAGCGTGAAGGCCACCAGGTTGGTGGCCAGGGCCACGTTGTGGCTGCGGAAGGAGCGCGCGACGGCCTCCCCTGCCTGGCGGGTGAAGACGCGATCGCGCTGCGGGATCCCCTGGGGCTTGCCGCTCGGGCCGAGCACGTAGCGGCGGATGTCCACGTGGCGGCCGCGCTCGTCGATGGACTCCCCATCATCGCCGACTCGATTGCCGAAGGGATCGAGGGGATCGGCGAAGGTGATGAAGATCCGGCTGTCCAGGCCCAACAGCTCTCGCATGAAGCGCACGATCTCCCGGGGGCGGAAGCTCTCGTCATCGTCGATGATGTAGCGGGCCTTGCCCACCAGCTTGAGGTGATCGTCGATGAGGCTCTCCGCCTCGAGCACCAGGTGGAAGTTCATGGTGCACGGGACGAGGAAGATCTTCTCCCGCGCGCGCCCACGGATGAGGTTGTTGATGTAGGCCCTCAGCCCGCAGCTCAGGAGGCCCAGCTTCAGCTTCTGCTCGAGCAACCCCGAGCGCGAGCGGGTCCCCCCCGGGAAGAAGAGCTGGGACTGGCCCATCTCCATCGTGGTGGTGGCGTACTCCTTGAGCACATCCTTGTAGATGGGGGCCTTCTTGGTGCGATCGACGCGGTAGGCGCCGAGGTTCCGCATGAAGAAGGACAGGGCCGGGTTCTTGAAGAGGTTCAGGCCGGCGCCATAGGTGTAGGGCGGCAGGCCGAGGGCGTAGAGCGACCAGCCCATCATCACGCTGTCGAGGTTCGACAGGTGGGTCGGCATCAGGATGACCGTCCCCTCGGCCTGGCAGCGCCGGAGGGCATCGAGGCGGCCCTGGAGCACGACCGTATCCGACAGATCCGGCATGCCCCGCACGACCATGCGCCGAGGGCTCATCGCGTTGAGCAGCATAGGCAGAGCGCGCGGCAAGACCTTCGTGCTCAGGTCGTAGACCCAGGGCGTGAAGTTGCCGAGCACCTCGTCGGTGAAGCGGCCGATGATGCGCTCGAGCAGGCGCTTGAGCTCCGGCTCCCCGGCCCGGGAGAGGCGGGAGCGGATCTCCTCCCAGAAGGCGAGATCGACCCCGCGCTCCGGTGCGTTCTTGTAGATCTCGAGGCGCTTCTTCTCGTGGTACAGGGTGTCGTTGACCACCACGTCCAGGGGCATGCCTCCCGGCACGCCGGCCTGGGCGATGGCCGCCTCGAGCACCCGGCTGCGGACCTCGACCACCACGGCGTCGCGGATCTCGTTGCGCATGGTCCTCCCGCTGGTACGTCGGTTGTCGTCTACGAGCGGATTGCCGATCGCTCTCGAGCTTCCTTGGCATGGGAGCGCGCGGATTGCTACCCTCTGCCGGCTCCGCAGTGGAGCAGCCGAGGAGGAGCCCATGTCGACACCGTCCAAGATCCATCGGGCCTCTCGCCTGTCCGCCTGCCTCGCCCTCGTGCTCGCCGCGAGCGTCGCGGGCGCCTGCGAGGACGGCAGCAGCGCGGGCGGAAGCGGTCTCGACCAGATCGCCGGCCCCGGGGGCGTCGAGGGAGAGGGGGGAACCGGGGGGGAAGGGGCCGGCGCAGGAGAGGCGGATGCCGGCGCGGCCGATCCCATCTGCGGCGATGGCGTCTGCAATGGGGACGAGAACGTCATCTCCTGCCGCGACGACTGCGACGCCCCCGACTGGCTGCAGTGCGTAGCCAAGGAGTGCCTCGCGGTCTACGACGCCTGCCTCGATCTCGCGGACTGCAAGGAGATCGTGGTCTGTGACATCGGCTGCGGCGCCGACGAGGCCTGCCGCGCCGCCTGCCGGGACGAGGTCTCGGCCAGCGCCAGCTTCGTGGTCGAGCAGCTCGACACGTGCGCCGACCAGCATGGCTGCCTCGAGCTCTTGGCGGAGCCCGAGCCCGAGGAGACCCCGGAGCCCGAGGAGGGCGAGCCGGAGGGCGGCAGCGAAGGGAGCTGCCAGGGCCTTTGCGGCACCTACGTCGAGGGCGCGAGCTGCCAGTGCGACGGCGACTGCATCTTCCTCGGGGATTGCTGCGAGAACTACGGGGACCTCTGCCTCGGCGAGCCGGAGCCTGGCGAGCCGGAGCCTGGCGAGCCGGAGCCTGGCGAGCCGGAGCCCGGG
>CAZEHU010000166.1:0-6460 GCA_964511605.1 uncultured Myxococcales bacterium | reverse complement strand
GTGGTAGGATTCCTACCGGTAGTACTCGGGGAATCCCCATGCGAATCACGTCCAAGGGTCAGGTCACGATTCCCCAACACATCCGCCGGGAGCTCGGTCTCCTCCCGCATACGGAGGTGGAGTTCATCGTGGAGGGCACGGCCGTACGCATCGTGAAGGTCGAGATGCAGGATCCGGACGGACGGGGTGCGAGGCTCGTTCGAGCGCTGCGAGGGAGCGCGACGTCTTCGATGAGCACCGACGAGATCATGGCGCTGACGCGCGGACCATGAGGCCTGTCCTCGTCGACAGCAACGTCATCCTCGACGTGGTCACCTCCGACTCGACATGGTCGCCTTGGTCGGAGCGTACGTTGTCCGGCCTGGCCGATCGATCGCTCTTGGTGGTGAACCCGATCGTCTACGCAGAGGTCGCGGCGGGATTCGAGACCATCGAGGCGCTGGACGCCGCGATGGCCCCGAGCCTCTTCCGTCGAGAGCCGCTGCCCTGGGAGGCCGCCTTCCTCGCGAGCAAGTGCTTCGTCCGCTATCGCCGGAGCGGAGGAACCCGGACGTCGACCCTCCCGGACTTCTACATCGGTGCGCATGCCGCGGTTGCCGACTTCCGGCTGCTGACACGGGATCGCGGCCGCTACTCCACCTACTTCCCGACCCTCGATCTCATCAGCCCGTAGCGATCTCGTGACCTTGGCCGTTGTCCTCGGAGCGCGGACCAAACCCCGACGTTGCCCGGAGGGCGTCCCGGGGGTAGGCTCCCTGCGTTGGCGGGTCGGTCAGAAGGGGCGTGGTGCGCCCTGGGGAGGATGGCGTGGATAGTCAACGCACGACCGAGGCTCCGACCACGGAGACGACCAGCACCTCGAGCGCGAGCCCCGAGGCCGCGCCATCCGGCGCCAGGGTCCAGCTCCGCGGCAAGAGCTATGCGGAGCAGGTCCAGATGCTGACGCCTGGCAGCGGCGGCACCGAGGCGGACGTGCAGTCCGTGGCGGCGGCCGGCGTGAGCGGTTCCTCCAGCAGGCTCCCCCACTCCGATACGATCCAGGCCAGCTTCGGCAGCCACGACGTCTCCGGTGTGCAGTTCCACAGCGACGGGGCCGCCCAGAGCGCCACCTCCCAGCTCGGTGCGCAGGCCTACGCCACAGGCAACAGCGTCGCGGGCTCCTCCGGCATGGATCTCCACACCGCCGCTCACGAGGCGGCCCACGTGGTCCAGCAGCGTGCTGGCGTGTCCTTGTCCGGCGGCGTCGGCAAGGCCGGCGACGCCTACGAGCAGCACGCGGACGCGGTGGCCGACGCGGTGGTCCAGGGCCAATCCGCAGAGGGCCTGCTCTCGGCGGTACCGGGTCGCTCAGGCGGCGGCGGCGTACAGGCCAAGGCCGTGCAGTTCATCGGCACGCCCCTCGATCAGGAGCTGCCCGAGGGCGCCGCCGATCCCCACTTCGGCGAGTCCAAGGGGAAGCAGCGCCGCTACTCCCCGGATCAGTACGTAGCGATGTGGGAGGAGGAGCAGGGCCGCAAGATGACCCCGGCGGAGCGGGAGACCATCAACCGCGGCTGCATCGGCATCACCGCCACCAACCTCAACGGCGGCGGCAACCCCCTCGACGCGGCCATCGGCTGCTACAGCACCTTCGACAAAGCCCACCAGGTGATGACCGAGAAGAACAAGGTCGTGCACTGGGCCTCGGGGTTGCCGGCCATCGGGCACCTCTTCCCGCCGACCTCCACGAAGAAGTACGTGATGTTCGCCAAGCTCTTCTGGTCGAACCAGGGCTCCTGGGACGAGCGCGTAGACGCCGACGACAAGGCCTTCCTCCCGGACGAGAAGGGTGAGGTCGATATGACCGGCTACCGCTACAAGGGCCGGGTCAAGGCCGACAAGAAGTCCGGCTACGTCAACTTCGACTACGGCTTCTGGGACGACACGACCCAATGCTTCTGGCACGCGAACCACATGGAGCACAAAGACCCTGAGAAGCAGAAGGAGGACCCGATGAAGGTCCTCCAGTCGACCAAGGAGAAGTTCGCCAAGGGCTACATCGACTTCGATCGCATCATCTACTGCGTCGCCGAGGCCAACAACTACGACGCCGGCCTCGCGGCCATCGCGAACGCGGGCGGAGGCTGAGATGCAGGTCGACGCCAACCCCAGCGCGCACGTGGGCCAGCAGGTGACCCTCGAGGGTACGGCCTTCGACGCCTTCAGCGGCGCCGTCGTGATGCTCTCGGACGACATGCCGGTCTACGTCTCCGGCCTCGAGGAGTGGGACGACCACCTCTTCCGCAAGCGCGTCCACGTCACCGGCACCCTGCGCGAGCGCGAGCTGGCCCCGGACCCGGAGACCAACGACGCCGGCGAGCATAGCCACGGCAAGCCAGGCAGCGACTACGTGATCGACGACGCGAGCTGGGAGGTCGTGGGCTGAGTCCCCCGTCGACTCCTCGGCCTCCTCCCCGCCCAGCCCCCGCCCGAGTCCCGCCCTACCAGGGCAGGGACTCGCACGACCCGTCCACCATGCAGGGGGCGTCCACTAGCTCCTCTCCATCGGTCTGGAAGTACCAGACCAGGGTGTTGATGACGTAGGAGTTGATGTCGAACTGGCGGTCGGGGATCGACGGGGGGACCCCGTGGCTGCCGTAGCGATCCATGTAGGGGAGGCGAAGGGCGTGGACGCCCTTGGCAGAGGCGCCCTGGGCGTCGAGGCGCGGCCCCGCGGAGGCCTCGACGATGGGCCGCCAGGGCGGGTCGAGGTTGTACTCGGGCAGGATGAGGAGATCTCGGCCCTCGTCGAGGTCCATGAGGTCGAAGTGCACGTACTCCACCTCGGCGTCGGCCATCGCGGCGCACTCTGGCCGGCAGGGGGCGCAGAAGCCATCGTAGTGGCAGACCTCGTCCTCCGCGCAGGTCATGGAGCACTCGCCCTGGTCGGCGGTGCAGCCCTCGGTCTCGTAGAACACGCGGTAGCGATCCTCCTCGCCGACCCGGGCTGGCGGGCAGGTCCACTCGCTCTTTGGCGGCGGGGGGCAGAGCTTCTGGTGCTCCTTGAGCTGGGGCCAGTGGCCGACACGCTCCACCCCCTCGACGACGTGGTGGTCGATGAGGAGCTGCATATCCTCCGGCGTGATGAGGCCCGCGGCCCGCGCTAGGTTCAGACCCGCGGCCACTGGAGCGTCGGAGTCGCCGATCGTATGCCACTGGAGCAGGCGCGTGGTGCGGCCGGCGTCCCGGGCCTCCTTCACAGAGCCGGTCTCGTAGGGGAAGTCCAGCGGCTCGAGGAAGATGTGCTTGGCATAGATCGCAGGGTCGGCGGGCTCCATCACCGTCTGGCTGACAGCGACGAAGCGGCGGAGGTCCGGGTGGTTGCGGGACTTGCCGAGGCCCTCCGCGATCGAGACGAGGCGCGCGCCCTCCTCGTAGCGTACGCCGCCGAAGGTGAACGGCACGCCCACCTCCTCGATCACCTGCTTGGGCTCCCCCTCCCACCCCTCGAGGACGGTCAGGCGCAGGGCATCGCCGATGGCCAGAGAGCCTTCGCTCTCCAGGCTGCGCGGCAGCTCGCTGTCCTCCGTGATGCCCAGGGCCTCGCGCCTCTCACCGAGGCGGAGCGCATCGGCCGCGAAAGCGATCCGGAAGGTGAGGTCGTCATCCGCGAAGCCCGTCCAGTGCTCGCCCGTGGTCAGGTTCTCCACGATGATCCTGTCGCCGGGGCCGATCTGATCGGTGGTAGCGAAGACCGGCCGGACGGGCTCGTTGACCCGCGGAGCCAGGAAGCCGATGTCCACCAGGCCGCCGCCGTCCTCGGGCAGCTCCGCCTCGGCTTCCTCTGCGGCGTCTCGCTCCGCCTCGGTCCAGACGTGGGGACGGAAGGTGATCCAGGGCCCCAGGATGGGCATCAGCACGGCTTCGGGCACACCGAGGTTCTTCGACCGGAGCGCCACGTGCACGAGGCCGCCCCCCCCGCTGATCGGCGCCGCGGCACGGACCGCGGGGTCCACCGCGGCCAGGATCGCGCTGGAGATCCCGCCCAAGCTCTGGCCCCAAGCGTAGATGGGGTTGTCCGGCTCGTCCGAGCCCCGCTTGCCGTCACGATCCAGATCCCGCCACCCGCCGAGGTCGGGGATGCCGTCCGCGTTGAAGTCGGTCAGCAGGTCGTCCTCGCCGTCGCCGTCGATGTCTCGCTGCATCGTGCGCTTGCCGTCCACGTCACGCAGGATCCGGATGAGCTGCATCTGGTCGATGGCGAGCTGCCGCACCATGTCGCGGGTATGGAAGACGTCGGCGACCCAGAAGTCGGTGCCGTTGTCCCTCTCTCCGACCAAGCCGTCCCCGTCGTTGTCGCGGGCGCGTCCCCCCAGGTAGGTCTCGATGAAGCTGGTGAAGCCAGCCTCGTCGAGCAGCGGCAGGAAGAGGTCGAAGATGTAGGCCTCCTCCTCCGGGATCGCCAGGCCATGGCCGGGAGCCTCGATGGCGCAGACCGCCTGCCCGGCGCGGGCGTGACGGCCCGCGAATCCGATGATCTCGAAGGAGGCGCCGGAGTAGCCGTGGGCATAGAGCACCACAGGGAAGGGCGGAGAGTAGTCCTCGGTGGTCTTCGGGATCGAGCAGAGGAAGGGGACCCGCTCCGCTGTCACGGTGGCGGTGCCGGCGTCGACGTCCACGTCGAAGTGCTCGTCCTGATCGTCAGGGTACAGCTCGGTAGCCCGCCCATCCTTGTCGGTCAGGAAGTGGGGAGACTGGTACTGGCCCAGCACCCAGTAGTCCACGTGGGCCGTATCCTCAGCCAGGGTGCCGCCGCCGCCCTGCTGGAGCACCGCCGAGGCCAGCGGCTCCATGAACTCGCCGAGCACCTCCTGGGGCATGATCCAGGCGTTATCCGGGACCGTGCCGTCGGGCAGGGGATCGAGGGCCCGCTCGGGGATCAGGGTGGACGTCGGGGCCACGTCGGCCACCCAGTCCAGGGTGCCGTGGCCGTACAGACCGGCCCGGATCGCCAACAACTCTCGCGTCGGGCGCCCAGTGGTGAAGGTCCACGCGAAGGCCACGTCGTCCAGGTCCAGCCCGTGGCATGGCAGGATGTCCTCGAGGGCCTGAAGCGCGGGCACCTGCGTGGCGGGGGCGCGGCCCTCGAAGGGGCTCTCGACGCTTCGCCCCTCCTCGTCCTTGACGGAGCGCGTGACGACCGCAGCGTACTTCGCACCCTCGTCGAGCGGCAGGATAGGCCAGGCGACAAGGGAGTTGGTCTGCATCTCGTAGAAGCTGACGAGGTCTCCCGCGTCGGCGCTGTCCGTGGCCTCGCCGCTCCAGGTGTTGGGCTTGTCGAGGACCCCGTCGAAGTCGGTGTCCTCGTAGGGATCGAGCTCGCCGTCGCCGTCGAGATCCTCGTCGACGGTCTCGAGGAGCAGGTTCGAGGACATCCAGCGTGGATCGTCGCCCTCGCAGCTCTGGGGGATGCAGTTGTAGTCCCCCTCCCACGGGGCGTAGTGGTACTGGCAGGGGCGCTCCAGCACGAGGGGGTAGTGGCCGTGGCCCATGTCGAGGCGAACGGGCCGCGAGGCGTCGCAGGCCTCGCCCTCGCCGCCGAGCCGGAAGAGGAGGAGGGCGTCGTTGCCCAGGTCCTCGTCGCCGGTGTGGCGCTCGTGCACATCGCGCCAGTCGATGGGGGCGTCGAAGGAGACGGAGATCGGCGCGAGGAGGGCGAAGCCGTCCAGCTCGTTGACGTTGCGGCGGAAGCGCCTCTCCACCTCGGTGGCCGCGTCCTCGCTCACGTTGATGCGGCGGCCGGTCGGCGAGCTCGCAACGAGCCGGGTCGCCGCGTCGTTCGGGAAGGGCACCTCCGGCAGCGGGCGCGCGAGGATGTCCCACACGATGCGAGGTCCTCCGGCGCGTTCGACGCCGCCGAGGAGGCCTCCGGGTCGGTCCCCGGCGCAGCTCCCGGCGGCCGCGGCGGCTCCGGTGAGCGCCGCGAGCGCGATCGCTACTCTCGCCGGAGCCGAGCGCATCAGCTACCGCCGCCGCCGCCCTCGACGATTCCCTTCAGGGAAGCGAGCCCCGCGTCGTAGTCGGGGCCGATCATGCTGTCGAACATGAGGCCGAAGTAGCGGGCGATGGGGTTGTTGCCGAGGTCGGTGTCGAAGCCCCAGGTCACCTTGGTGCCGCCCTCGGCCTTCTCGAGGTTGTGGAAAGCAGTGGCCGTGCCCTCAGCGCCGAAGTCCAGCTCGATCTCGACCCGGTTGGGGGGATCGAGCTTCTTGATGGTCTGGGAGCCGGAGCCCACCTCGGGGTGGTCGCTCTCCCAGCTCATCTTGGCTCCCTCGCCCTTGTCGGGGCCGCTGTAGGTGTACTTGGTCTTCGGATCGCGCTTGAACCAGGGGGACCAGGCGTTGAACTTCGAGAACTCGGTGACGTGCGGGAAGATCGTGGCGGCGTCCGCCTGGATGACGGTCGAGCGCTCGACGTGCAC
>CAZEHU010000165.1:0-6463 GCA_964511605.1 uncultured Myxococcales bacterium | reverse complement strand
GTACACTCGCCCGGTGAGCCGATAGGCCGCCGTCGCCGAGGGCACCACCACGTCGAAGGCCCCATCCTCGACCAGATCGTCCTCCAGCATGCCGCCCAGGGCCTGGAGCTCCTCGCCGATATGCTCCGAGGTCTCGTTCTGGATGGTGTGCACGGCCAGGGTCGGCTGGCCACCCTCGCCGGCAGCCCACGCGCGGAAGTCGGAGGCCAGCACCTTGGCCCGAGCCTCGAGGAAGACCCGCTCGAGGTCCCGGCGGTCGAGGCCGCCGCTCATAGCAGGCTGATCGACGTCCGGGGCGTCGATGTCCCGGACCCAGGTGGCCGTGCCGTAGCTGGAGGTGCAGGCGGCGGCAGGGAGGAGGAGAGCAGCGAGGACGACGACACAAAGGGAGGCTGAGTGGGCTGAGACTCGGAGCATGGGGCGGACCTCGGGGCGAGCGAACGAGAGCACGCTGCCAGGGACGGTCCCGGCCCGGCCCTATTCACCGGGGATCGCTCACGGGGGATCGCACCGGACCCCGGCTCGGGCATGTCCTGTAGTGAGTTGATGCAATAGCATCGGACGCATGCGCACCACCCTCTCCATCGACGACGACGTGCTCCTCGCCGCCAAGGAGCTGGCCCGGACACGCCGGAGCACCGCCGGGCGCGTGCTCTCGGAGTCGGCTCGGGCTGGGCTCCAAGCGCGGCAGCGGGAGGCCGCACCGTCCGGGGAGGATCCAGGCTTCCTGGTCTTCCGCCCCTTCCCGGCAGGGGACCGTGTCGTGACCAACGAAGACGTAGACAGGGTGCGAGAGGCCGAAGGCATTTGATGCGCGGGCTCCTGGACGTCAACGTCCTGGTAGGCCTGTGAGGCCCCTCAGGGCAGTCGCTCGAGCCGCGCCAGGTCCCGTGTGATGTTCTTTTGGTGCGCCTCGATGGTGCCGCCGCCGATCTCGAGGACCTTGGCGTCTCGCCAGAGGCGCTCGACGTGGTACTCGCCCACGTAGCCATAGCCGCCGAGGGTCTGGACGGCCCGATCGGCCACGTTCTTGCCCATCGTCGAGCAGTAGAGCTTGACCCCGTCGGAGTCGAGGCGGTTGCCGCTCTGACCGAGGTCCATGGCGGCGGCGGTCTGGTAGACGTAGGCGCGGCCCGCCATGTACTCCGCGTAGCTCTCGCCGATGTGGCGCTGGATCTGGCCGAACTCGCGGATCGGCTGGCCGAAAGCGGAGCGCTCGGTGGCGTAGCGATTCATCACCTCGAGACAGCGGCGGGCGATGCCCAGGCTCATGGCGGCGAGGGTGAGCCGCTCGAGCTCGAGGTTGCGCATCATGTGGCCGACGGCCTCGCCCACCTCGCCGATGAGGTTCGCGGCCGGGACGCGCACGCCCTCGAAGACGATCTCGGCGGTGGTGGAGGCCCGGACCCCCAGCTTGTCCTTGATCTTCTGCCCGAGGCTAAAGCCCTCCATGCCCTTCTCGACGAGGAAGAGGCTCATCCCCCGTGGGCCACCGCCGGTCTGGGCGTAGATCAGGAAGACATCCCCCAGCTCGGTATCGCTGATGGCGCCGTTGGTGATCCACATCTTGGCGCCATCCAGGATCCAGCCGTCGCCCTCGCGCCGTGCCTGGGTGCGCATGCCCAGGACGTCGGTGCCGGCGCCGGGCTCGCTCATGCCCATGCCGCCCACGTGCTCGCCGGTGCAGGCGGGCGGCAGGAAGCGGGCCTTCTGCTCGCCCGAGCCGTTGATGCTCAGGTTGTTCACGTAGAGCATCGCGTGGGCCAGGTACGCCAGGGTGAAGCCCGGATCCTGCGCCGAGAGCTCCTCGTGGGCGATGACCGCGGCCGTCGCGTCCATGCCGGAGCCGCCGAAGCGATGGTCGGCGGTGATGCCCAGCAGGCCCAGCTCGCCCAGCTTGCGAAAGAGCACGAGGTTGAACCGCTCGGAGCGATCGTGGGCCTCCGCCTGCGGCCCTACCTCGCGCTCGGCGAAGCTCCGCACCATCTCGCGGAGGGCCTGGTGCTCCTCGGTCGGCGGGAAGATGTCCGGCATGGGCTGCCTCCGCGCTGGTGTCGGCCGTGGGGTCCGAATCCTGAGCCGCCGGACCTCATTCGTCGAGGCCGACCTCCTCCGGCAGCAGGACCTCGATCCCACCGAAGCGTCGAAACCCCCGGTCGGCCGTCACGATCCTGCGTACGTCGTGCTCGGCCATCAGGGCAGCGACGTGGCAGTCGTGGACGAAGTTGCCGGAGGCTCCGCCAGCCTCCTCCACTACTCGCTCGAGCGCGTCGAGGTGGAGCTCGCCCTCGACCAGGATCTCGAGGCGCGGGTGAACCAGGATGCTGGCCACTTGCTCTCGGGCCACGGGCCACCTCAGGGGCCGCTTGAAGACCCGCGCATGGGTCACGACTCGAAGGTACTCGTAGACGTTGACCCAGCTCAGGCACCAGGGGCGTGAGGATGCGAGCAGGCGAGCCATGAAGGCCTGAGCTGCGGTGTGGTTGTCGATCTCCTCGAAGGTGGCTGCGACCAGTACGTTCGTATCGACCAGAAAGCGCGTCAACGCTCCATCACCGAATACAGGGCATCACGACTGCGGGTGTCCGCGTAGACCTCCTCGCAGCGATGGGTCTTCCAGGCGATGGCGGAGCGCGCCTGGCTGGCTTCGGCCTGCGCGATGCCCCGCCGCAGGAGATCGTTGGCGACCGCAGTGAGGCTGCGCCCCTCGCGGGCTGCACGCAGACGCATGGCGCGCAGGAGCCCGTCCTCCAGTGCGAGGGTCGTCCGCCGCACGATTGCACCTCCTTCGAATCATCATGATGATCAGGGGGGCGTCGGGCGGAGTCAAGGCGGGGGATCCAGGAGCGTCCGGGGAAGCGCGGACACTGCTACAGTGTCGCCCATGCGGTGGCTCCTCCCCGATACCTTCCTCCTTCCCGCTCTCCGGGAGCCCGGCGTGGACGCCGGGGCGAACCGGCTGCACGTGCTCGAGGGCTGCCAGGCGCTGTTCGGGCCTTGAAGCTCGGCCACAGGCTCCTCGAGAGCGGGAAGGCCGAGGTCCGCCTCTGGCATCGACCGGAGGTCACCGACTTCCGGATCGCGGCGCTGCCGCCGCTGGCGGGGCTCTTCGTCGGGTGGGCCGTGGTGGGCGGAGGGCCGGTGGCGTGGACGCTGGCGGGGCTGACGGGCGGGTTCGTGCTCTGGCTGGTACCCGGGGCCTTCCGGGCGGTGGCGATCCGCGGAGCAGGAGAGGAGGCACGCATCGAGCGGAGCATCCTGTGGGTCTTCGAGCGCACCTGGCGGGTCGGCGAGGCCGATCGGCTCGTGTTCCAGTGGCGGCGAACACGCGTGCAGGGGCCCGGGCGGGCCAAGGACACCTTCCGCCACGCGGTCCGGGCCGTGCTGGTGGTGGGCGAGCATCGCTTCCCCCTGCTCGACGCCGAGCTGGCCCGGCGCGGCTCCGAGCGACCCAAGGCCCTTACGAGCTGGGCCCGAATGCTCCAGGTCGCCCTCGAGAGCCGCGGTCTCCCGGTGAGCGAGTCCCACCAGGAGACCGTGCAGCGTGCCCTCCCGGATGGGGACTGAGTGTCGGGACGCGTAAGGAACCCACGCTTGGTGGTACCGGCGGGGTAGGGCATACTCCCGCCGAGGTGTGAGCGCCGGCCGTCAGGGCGGAAGGGATCGATGTCGCTGAGCCGCGAGCAGATCCACGGCCTGGCCGATGGACTACGGAATGACCTGGAGCCCACGCGTGTACGCCTCGAGGAGCAGGCGGGCGCTGACGGTGGGGTCTCGGACGCCAACGTCAGCTCTCCGCGGGAGGATCCCGGGGAGAAGATCGAGCGCTTCGAGGATGGCGTGGACGAGATGCTCGACGAGCTCGAGGACTACGACGCCTTCGACGACCTCATCGACAAGATCGACGATCCCGACGACGTCGAGCAGTCCCAGGCCCAGATCCTCGCCCGCCTCCGCCGCACCTCCGAGTACGGCAACCTGTCCGAGATGTACGCCGGCATCCGCGAGGCCAACGCCCGCGAGGCCGCCGGCATGCGCCGGACCTGGCGCTCGGAGTGGCGCCGCGGCACCGGCATGTTCTCGTCCGACGCCGCGGCCTCCGCCTACCAGGTGCTCCGCCGAGACATCGAGCGGAACGCCCGCCTCAACGCCGAGGCGGAGCGCGCCCGCTCCATGCGTGGCCAGATCGACGGCGCCCAGGCGCCCCAGGAGCTCGCCGACGGTCCGGCCCAACAGGGGGCGGCCCAGCAGGGCGCGCTGCCCCAGCAGCCCCAGGCCCGCGAGATCCCCGCCGACGTCGCGGCGCGTTTGAACGAGCCGGTCGATCAGCAGATCCCGGCCATCCAGAGCTACGTGGACGCCGCGGGCCTGATGGGCACCGAGAGCCAGGGCGCTGGGGCGACCCCCTTCGGGGCGGTCTGCGGGGAGGTCCAGCACTACGACAGCTTCATGGAGTCGTCCCGGACCCGCTTCGGGCCGGGCCTCGAGGGCTTCACGAACCGCGGCGCGATCGTCTTCGGGGAGCTCGGCGAGAGCATGGGCCGCGGCTTCGTCGGTGGCCTCGTGGACGGCTTCAAGGACGGGATGATCACCGAGACCCTGACGTCGGCAGCCGACCGGGGGCTCAGCGCCATCACCCGCGGGCGCTTCAATGTGCCGGTGGTGGGGCCCGCGCTGCAGGTCTACCAGAGCGGCCTGCTCACCGACGTCGGCGATATGTTCAGCGGAGACTTCTCCCTGACCGAGAGTCGCTTCGCCGGCAGCCAGATCCGGGGCATCTCCGACTCCGCTGGCCGCCTCGGCGAGTTCGGCGATCGCTGGAGCCAGGCCGAGGGGGTCATCGACCACATCGGGGTGATCCTCTCCGCGGTGGCGGACGTGTTCACGATGCTGGTGAACATCGTCTCGCTCATCTTCAACATCCTGAGCACCCTGGCCGCCATCGCTTTCATCCTGGCGGCGATCTGCCTCATCGCGGGCCTCCTGCTGGCCTGGCTCGGCATCGGCGCCGGGCTCATCACCGCGGCGGGCTGGCTCTTTCGCGCCGGCCAGGTGCTCGGGCGCATCGCCCGCCCGCTGGGCAACATCAAGCGCATCTTCCAGGCGCTCGCGACCTTCTTCCGGACGGTCGCGGCCTTCATGGTCCCGAGCGAGATGTTCGCGGGCCAGGTGGGGCAGCTCTCCGAGGAGGGGCGCGTCCTCGGCACGACAGTCGGCGAGAAGACCGGCGATACGATGGCCCAAAACCTCAAGACCCGGGCGGCCGAGCGCATCAACCGCCCGCCGGATGATAACGAGGTCGCGGCGAACCGGGAGGCCGAGGAGGGTCGCGGCCGGGGTGATGGCGACGGCGACACCACCGACGCGGCTCTCCGCGACGCGGACGCGGAGCTGCGAGCGCTCGGCGACGAGCTCGAGGGAGATCGCACGCGCCGTCAGGCCGACGCGGAGGCGGAGGCGACCCGCCAGCGCGAGGAGGCCGCCGCCGGCGGCGACGATCCTGATGCGACGCCGCGGGCCCCGCTCCTGCCGAGTCGCGAGCAGCTCAATTCCTGGTTCGACTGGCGCGGCTCGGTCGGGGAGCTCCGGGCCGCGGTGCGCGATGTCCCCGGGCTCGTTCGGGATGCCCGCTCGCTCCGTGGGGTCCCCACCGTGACCAGCGGCCAGGGCATCATGGGCATGGGCGTCGTGGTGCGCGACGAGAACGGGAACGTGATGAGCGATCCCTCCGGCACCATCGCGGAGATCGAGCGTCGCTTGTCCAATACCCGCGGGGTCCGGGACGCTATCGATACCCAGATGGCCCACAACCAGCAGCTCATCGACACCCTGACCACCAACGCCGAGCGGCTGGCGAACCAGGCCGGAGACGATGGCGTCAGCCCCGAGGCGACCCGCGCGCTCCAGGAGGCCCAGAACCTCCAGAACGCGAACAGCCGGCTCGCGGGCGAGAAGGCCACGTTGGATGCGCGCATCGGACGCTTCGACGGGGTGATCGGCTCGATCCGGGACGCGAACCGGGGGGCCGAGGAGGCCGGAGCCCGGCGCGCCGAGGCCGACGCCGAGCACGCTCGCGA
Source organism: uncultured Myxococcales bacterium (assembly GCA_964511605.1). Taxonomy (GTDB): domain Bacteria; phylum Myxococcota_A; class UBA9042; order PHBI01; family JACKFB01; genus CAZEHU01. Next base: position 386 of record CAZEHU010000165.1, on the reverse strand, counting down.
GGGGGAGATCCTCGACCGCCACCGCGGCGAGGTAGACGACCTGAGGAGCCTCGGCGACGACGCGGACCTCGATCGCACGACCCGCCGCCACCGCGCACGCAGGCTGCCGAAGCGGGAGGGCCAGATCGAGCGCCGCGAGGGGCACATGGAGGACCTGGCGGATACCTCGCGGCGGAACGCGGGCCTCGAGCACAGTGGCCGCGGCGAGTGGGTCGATCGCGACATCACGCGCTACCGGAACGAGGGCGGCGCCGACAGCTACAACCCGCGCGGCGGGTGGCAGGGGGGCCGCGCTGAGGCGGCCGGGATCCTGACGCGGAACAGCTCCGCGCAGACCACCGGGCGGGCGCGCTCCTCCATCGATTCGCTGATCGAGCGCCTCTCGG
>CAZEHU010000164.1:0-6470 GCA_964511605.1 uncultured Myxococcales bacterium | reverse complement strand
CCGCGGTCGGGTTGATCACGGGCGGCACCCGGTCCGGCGGCCGGGCGTCCGGTCCGCAGGCCACGAGCGTGAGCCCGAGGGCCGTGGCGCACAGGAGCGGGTGGCGGTTCGCGTGCGTCATCGCCCCCCTGTCGTACACCAAAACAGAGCGGGGTGATACGGTGCCCGGCGAGGTCCGGGGACAACCAGGTTCTGGACCGAGGAGGCCCCTCCGTGTCCCACGAGCGCTTGAGCGAGGAGGCCGTGCTGGCGGCCCTCGGGGGCCTGGAGGGTTGGTCTCTCGAGGCCGACAAGCTCCACAAGGAGTACCGATTCACCGACTTCGTCGAGGCATTCGGCTTCATGGCGCGGGTGGCCCTCGTCGCCGAGCGCATGGACCACCATCCGGAGTGGTTCAACGTCTGGCGGACCGTGCGTGTGGACCTGTCGACCCACGACGCCGGGGGGATCACGGAGCTGGATCTGGCGCTGGCTCGGGCGATGGACGCGGAGGCGGCGGGGAGCTGAAGTCGCCGCTCGTAAGGGAGCGCAGCGCGGCCCGCGTGGCCTCGAGCACGCGCTCCGGCGCGGCCTGCGCTCCCTGAAGCGCGAGGAGGCGCTGCCCACGGGGACCGAGGATCCAGATCACCGGGAGCCCGGGGACCCCCTCGAGGTGCTCGCGATACACCGGGCTCTCGAAGTCCGGGACCTCCACCTTGCGCACGGCCAGGCGGGGATCGGTCGCGGCCAGCGCCGCGAGGTCGCGGCTGATCACCTTGCAGGGCGCACACCACTCGGCCCAGAAGTCCACCACGGAGATCCGGCCTGGGGCTACCAGCTCGGCGAGCACGAAGCTCTCGCCGCCGCGTGCGCTGTCGATCACATCGCCGCTGAGCGGCTCCGGCTCAGGCATGGCCTGGGGCTCCGCCTTCGCCCCCGGCGCGATCGGGGCAGCAGGGGCCTCCGGCGCGATCGGGGCAGCGGGGGCCTCCGGCGCGTCGGGCAGGAAGGTCAGCCCGAAGAAGGTGCCGACCGACCAGGTCTCCGTGATCTGGCGGCCGTGGACGTCTATATAGAGGGGGCGACGTGCGCGGATCGACAGGTAGGCCCCCCCGCCGAGCTGCGCGCCGGCGCCGGCCTCCACTTGATTCCAGGCGCCCCCGGAGCTCTCGATTCGGCCCTTGCCGCCGTGGTGGGACGAGCCCATCCACAGGCCGCTGAGGCCCGCGCGCAGGTGCAAGCGCGGGTCGGGGAACCAGAGCAGGTTCATGCCCCACCCGAGGCTCTGGCCGTGGAGGATCGCCGCCGGGTTCCGGTTCAGGGGCTCTCGGCCCTGGACCATGGCGCTCAGCGCCCAGCTCGGGGTGACGCGCCACGAGACGTCGAGGTCCAGGGAGGCCCCGAAGGCCGCGCTGCCGAGGGCCATCACCTCCGGGGCGACGCCGAAGTCCGGGCTCTCGAAGAGCGCCTGGGTACCGGTCGGCAGGCGCAGGCCGGCTCGCAGCCCGACAGTGGGTCGACCGGCGCCGGCGCCCCAGAGGGTCGCGAGGTCGTAGCGTAGGCCGAGGGCGAGGTCGCCGAAGCCGCTGAGGCGGAGATCCGGCTCGTCCTCGAGCCGCTCTTCGGCGACGGTGCTGATGGGCAAGAGGAGGTCGGTGGACCAGCCGCCGCCCAGGTGGTGGTGGGCCGAGAGGACGGTGCTGAAGGTGCGCACCGTGACGTGATCGGAGCCTTCGACGAGCTGGTTGCCGTCGACGATGGTATCGAGGAGGGCGAAGCGAGTGGAGACACCGAGGCGAGTCAGCCCCTCCGGCGTCGTGCCATCAGCTCCTTGCTCGAGCGCGGATGCGGCCCCCCCGACCGGGAGGCTGGGCTGCGATCACGCTCACTGCGCGGAGGCCGAGCGCGTGGCGGCGGACCAGGTGGCGGCGATCACGAAGAGCGAGAGGAGGGTGCGGCGGCGGGGCGTGAGGTGCCTGAGGGAGGAGCTCAAGGGCGGTCTTCCTCGGCGCCGAGAGTCAGCGCAAGGCGCGCGCCGACACTGAAGGTCTCCGCGATCTGGCGGCCGTGGACCACGTAGTAGAGCGGGTAGCGTCCGAGCAGGCCGAGCTGCACGCGGGGGGTGAGGGCGAGACCGAGGGCGGCCTCCGCGTCGAGGCTGGTGCGGCCGGAGTCCTCGAGCATGCCGACGCCGCCGATGTGGGCCTGGCCGACACGCCGGTAGAGCACGTGGACGTTGGCGGAGAGCCAGGGGAGCGGGGCGAGCAGGAGACCGAGGCCGGCGCTGGTGCTCTGGCCGAAGGAGATGTTCTCTGGGGAGCGATGGAGCGGGCGCTTCACGCGGATGGGCAGCGAGAGCCCGAGGCGATCGAGGGGGAACCACGTGGCGTCGATCGACACGGTCGCTGCAAAGGCGCCGAGGCCGAGGGCCGTGGCCTCGGGACCGAGGCCCTCGTCGAGGGTATGGAGGCTACCGGGGGCTCCGGTCGGCAGCCCGAGACCGAGTCCGAGGGCGACGTGGGGCGCGCGAGGGCCAGCGCCCCACAGGGCGGCGAGGTCGTAGCCGAGGTCGAGCGTCAGATCCCCGTAGCCGGCCGCGCGGCCAGGGGCGACCCCGACGGCCTCCGGATCGAGGTGGAGGGAGGCCGTGGGCACGGCCAGGCCGACCGCCCAGCCCGAGCCGAGGTGGCGCCGCGCCCGGAGCACTCCGGAGATGCGCGTGAGCACCGGCGTATCGAGCGAGTCGACACGCTTGTCCGCCTCGTACTCGGTGTCGAAGCGCCCGAACGCGAACGAGAGCGAGACCTCGGTGATCCCTGTGGGCAGCCCGGCGTCCGCCCGGGCGCCGAGGGTGGTCGAGGTCCCCCCGGAGCCAGGGCTCGGGCAGACCGCGCACTGCGCCCGCGCTGCGTCGGGTGCGGCGAGGAGCACAACGCAGGCTGCGGCCACGACGAGGGCCGCGCATCGGACGCGGGGCCTCGACGGGTACATCGTCAGGACTCCGAGCCCTCCGCGGGGGCGTCCTCCGAGGCCTCCTCATCCTTCCCGGCCGTGGGCACCGGCTCGATCATCAGCGTGATCGTGCGGCCCTGGGGGGAGGGGCGACTGCCGAGGCGGCCCACATCGGAGAGGCCCTCGACGTACTTCATCATCATGTCGATCCAGCGATCGTGGTGAGCCTGCTCGCGGCCACGCATGCGCATGACCATCTTCACCTTATCGCCACGCTCGAGGAACTTGCGGGCCCGCTTGAGCTTGGTCTCGAGGTCGTGGCCGTCCGTCTTCGGGCGGAACTGCACCGTCTTCAGCTCGCTGGAGCGGGAGCTCGAGGCAGAGGCCTTCTTGGCCTCCTGATACTTGAACTTCCCATAGTCCATGATCTTGCAGACCGGCGGGCGCGCGTTGGGGGCGACCTCCACGAGGTCGAGTCCCACCGTGGCGGCGCGCTCGCGCGCGTCGTCCGGGGTCATGACGCCGAGCTGCTCACCATCGTGATCGATGACACGGATGAACGAGGCGCGGATGCGCCGGTTGACGCGGTGGCGGCCCTCCTCGGGCTCGATCCTCCGGCCGTGGAAGCGACGTCCCATCTCAGCACGCTCCTGGAGGCGCGCATGGGACGAGGGCGGCCTTCATCAAGCTTCCGCCGTGGGGGCGGGGATCGTGCTCAGGGCGGTCTCGGGCATGATCTCGGGGGCGATCTCCGACCTCGGCGCCGGCGTGCGGCGGTGGCGCATCTCGTAGACGTAGCTCTGGAGCGAGCCGCCACGGTAGACGAAGGACTCGCGGCCCAGGAGATCCTCGATCTCCACCTGCCCGCGCTCCTCCTGGCTCAGCTCCTTGGCCTTCTCGATGGCCTCGTAGCGGTGATCGAAGTCGTGCTGATCCTCTCCGGCAAAGACAGTGTACAAAAAACTCCCTCCCAGAAGTCTCGTCGTTGGAAAAAGCGGCCGGACCGTAGCAGATGAGGTCCCCCGGCTCAACGATGAGGAATGGGCCCCTGGAAGGAGCCCGATGGGCCAGCGTTTTCGGGGGCTTCAGCTCAAGCGGTTGGCGAGTCGGGAGGCGATGAGGGTGGCCAGCGCCATGATCGTGACCTGGGGATTCACCCCCACCGCGGTGGGGAAGACGCTCGCGTCGGCCACGTAGCAGCCGGGCAGGTCCCAGAGGCGCCCCTCGAGGTCGACGACGGACTCCTCGGCGCGGCCCCCCATGCGGCAGGTGCCCATGAGGTGGGGCGTGAAGTACTCGGTATCCTGCTTGCGGAGGCGCTCGGGGGTGATGAGGCGGATCTCGTCCGGGGACGCGATCGACTGGAGGTGGTGGAAGGGCAGGAGGATGCGCTCGACCCCGACGCCGAACCACATCTCGCTGAGGAGGCGCACCGCCTTGCAGAAGCGCTCGAAGTCGTAGTCGGTGATCTCGTAGGTGGGCAGGGGCACGCCGAAGGGGCTCCGGCGGATGCGGCCCGGCCTCGAGTCCTCCACCAGGCAGCCGCCGAGCACCATGTGGTGGTAGCGCTGCATGAAGCGCCAGGCCTGGCTGTCGATCGAGGGCACGATGGTGCCCATGGCGCCCGGGGGCACGAAGTTCTCGGCGAGGACGATGCCCTCGTCGTGAAAGTGGCGGACCTGCCCGCCCTGGCTGACGCCTCGCCAGGCGGCGACCTCGTACCCGAAGAGGCCGAGCATCTTGGTGTTGGGGTGGATGAAGAAGTTGCGGCCGAGCTGCTTGGAGCGGCGGGCGAGCTTGTGTCGGAGCAGGAGGTAGGGGCTCTGCACGGCGCCGCAGGCGATGACGACGTGATCGGCGCGGATCTCGACCGGCCGATCCTGGCGCTGGGTCCTGGGGTTCGTGGCGGCGCCGGCGACCCCGACGCAGCGGCCACCCTCGATGAGCAGGCGATCGACCCGCACCTCGGTGAGGCAGCGGGCCCCGGCCTGCATAGCGCGGGGCATGTAGCTGACGAGGGTGGACTGCTTGGCGCCGGTGGTGCAGCCGAGGATGCAGTTGTTGGAGCCGACGCAGTGATCCTGGGCGCGGGCGTTGTGCGAGTAGTGCCAGCCCTTGCGGTGGGCGCCCTCGTCCATGATGCGGTTATCGCCGCCCAGGGACCACGGCGCCTGCTTCTTGGCCGAGATGCGATCTTCGACGCGGGCGAGGTGGGGCTCAAGGCCCGCGGGCCCGAGGTCCGGGGAGCCGGTCATCTCCTCCCAATGCTCGAAGACCTCGTTCTGGGGGCGGTAGGTCATGCCGCCGTTGATGGTGGTGCTGCCGCCGACGCAGCGGCCCTCGACGAAGGGGATCGGCGGGTTGCCGTAGATCACGGTGGCCGCGCCGTCCCGGTAGAGGCGGGGGACCGACTCGCTGAGGTAGGGGTTGAAGCTGGAGGTGGGGTGCCAGCCGCCCTCCTCGACGAAGGTGACCTCGTGGCCCTCCGCGGCGAGCTCGGCGCCCACGACGGCACCGCCGGCGCCTGTGCCCACCACGACCACCTTCGAGCGGAAGGCACGCTCCTTCGCATAGTCCGCGTAGCTGTGGATCATGCCGCATCTCCGGTCTCGGTGAGGGGCTCGTCCACCACGGACTTGTCCCCATCGGGGTCGGCCGTGCGCTCGCTGTCCTCGCCGCGGATGAGATCCCTGGCGTGGGGGCGTGCGACGGTGGCACGGGGGGCGCCGTGGATGGAGCGGGGCTCGATGAGATCCTGATTGCGCCCCGCCTCGCCGGCGCTGAGCCGCCTGTGCAGCTCGATGCGGCCTCGTAGGAAGGGCATGGGATCGTAGCCGATGGCCTCGTGCACCTCCGGCTGGTCGAAGTAGGAGCTCAGGGTGGCCGCCCGTAGCGGGAAGACGAGCTGGCGGAGGAGCAGGAAGCGGCTGCGCTCGAGGCGGAGGAGCTGAGCGACGATCCGCTCGCGCGGGAGGCTGCGGAGGCGCCGGAGGCCGCGGAAGGTCCACAGGGGCGACAGATCGACGAGTAGGAGGCCGAGCACGAAGCCGAACGCCACCGCCCGCGGGAAGTAGGCGAGCTGGACGCGGACCATCTCCACGGTCCGCTCGAGCAGGCCCGGGCTCTGGGGGCCGTCGTTCATGGGGGAGATGGCGTCGACCACCCGGGTCAGGGCCAGGAGGGTGCCTTTTCGGAGGGGCAGGGGATCGGCCACCTGCCAGCCATCGCTCGGGTGCCGCTCGAGGCGAGCGTAGCCAGTGGGGAGCTGGGAGAACTCAAGGGGCATGATCGACCTCCGGGCCCGGGGCGGGGTCGGCTCCGGCGCCACTCTCGGAGCTGGCGGTGGCGGCGACTCCGGCGCCCAGGAAGGCCTCGAGGGCCACGTCGGTGCGCTCCATGAACTGCCGCATCGTGCGGCGGGCTCGCTCTGCATCGCCGGTCCGCACGGCCTCCACCATCGAGGTGAGGTAGGCGGGATAGGTGGGCTCCGGCAGCCAGAGGGTGGGGAAGCGCTCGAGGACGGAGGCGTAGAGTCGCAG
>CAZEHU010000163.1:0-6472 GCA_964511605.1 uncultured Myxococcales bacterium | reverse complement strand
CTCGGTGCCGCCGCCGCCGTTGACGAGCACGCCATAGTCCGGGAAGCCCACGATCGCGAGGGCGCGCGCCTCGGCGTTGTCGGTCTGGAAGATGAGGCCGCTGTCCGAGTCCCCGGCCGAGTTGCTGATGGCCGAGCCATCGAGGGCCACCACCGCGCCCCCGCCGGAGTCCGGCTCGGAGGTGCCGTCGATGTTGACCGGCGAGGTGATCGCCGGGAGCGGCGAGGACAGCGAGATGCGGTGGTAGACCCCGCCGCTCGGGGAGCCTGCGATGTCGAAGTGGATGTTGTCCTGAGCGGGATCTGCGTTGGCCGCCGTGATCGCGGCGCGCAGGGATCCCCCGCCCGAGTCATCGGTATTGGTGACCATGATCGTGTCGGCGAGGGCACCGGGGGCGATCAGGATCAAACCCAGGGCCGCGCAAGACGCGCCGAGGGCCCGGAGGCGAAGTGTGGGAACCTGGCTCATGTCGAAGGGCCTCCTGAGGGGGCGGACGAGGCAGATGCTCGGCAGGGAGCATAGCGAGGGGCGCGCCTCGTGTCGTCGGCGTGCATCCGGGAGTTGGTGACCCGCGGGCGTCGCTGTGTCGTGCCTTTCCGGGGCCGCGCGGCCCTTGCGTTGTCAGGCCCACCCGGGAGGGGAGATACTGGGGCCACAGGCGCCGCCACCCGCGATCCGCGGCCCCGGCGCCCCGGAGGAGCCTCATGGACCCCGTCGACATGGTCTTCGACTTCATCAAGCGGCTGTTCCGCCAGCGCATCAGCCAGGTGGAGATTCAGGCGAAGTCCAAGATGTATGGCGCCCAGGTCAAGGCCCAGGGGGCGGCCTCGCGCGCCTTCAACGACGCCGTCGACAAGGGCATCGACAAGGCCAAGGACAGAGCGACCGGGGCACGGCCGGATACGGCAACGCCCGACCACGGCCAGGAGGACTGAGGGCCGATACACGCCCTCTGGTCGCGGAGCGAGGAGCGCCCGAGGCGCCTCCCGTCGATCAGAGGTCGGAGAGGTTGAGCCCCGCCGTGTAGCCATAGCTGACGTCGTCGTCGTAGCCGTACGCGACGACGCCCACCGCCTCCGAGGCGTTCAGGGTGTGCACGCCGTCCTGCACTTTCTCGCGGGCCACCTTCCAGCCGGTGCCCGGGATCGAGGTCCAGCTCGCGCCGCCGAGGGGGAGGCCGTCGAGGGTGACCTCCGCCGAGGTGGGAGCGACGATGTTCACGTAGTCGTCTCGGTAGTTCAGGGGGCTCAGGAAGACGTACTCGGTGCGGAACTGCTCCACGGGGGCGCTGAGGATCATCGCCGGATCCCCCGTGGGCTCGCAGGAGCCGCCGCCGAAGATCGGGTCGATCTCCACGCAGGTATGGCCCGAGGGGCAGGTGCCCGTGGTGCCCGGGGTGCAGCTCGGCGCGAGGCAGAGGGTCGTGAACAGATCTACCGGACTGCACGCGTACTCCTGGGCGCACTCGGCATCTGTGAAGCATGGGATCCACGAATGGGGCGTGACGATCTGCGAGGAGCTCGAGAGCATCTGGGAGACCATCACCGGCTCGGTCGCGCTGATCGTGAAGTCGGCCGCGGTCGCCACCTCGAAGAACTGCCCGCGGCCGAGGAGCACAGGCGGCGACACGGACTCCGGGTGGAAGCTCACCTCGGTGCCGTCGACGCTGGCGAGGACCCGCCAGCGGTCCACCTCGCTGTGCCGCGAGAAGGACTTGGCCGCCACGTACTCCTTGCCCCAGGTCTTGACCGGGAAGAGCTGCTGCTCGACGTGATCGCAGCAGCAGAACTCGGAGGTCTCGCTGAAGGCGCAGTCGTGGCCGCCGAAGACCCCGATGGGCTTGTCGGAGGTGATGATGGTGCCGGTCAGGTCGCCGGCCTCCGCGTCGGACTTGATGTTCATCACCTGGAAGGGATCGAGCACGTACTCGTAGCTCACGCCCGCCTGCATCGCCTGGACCCCATCGCCGGACTGGGTCGACGTCGTCGTTGTGATCTGCACCTTGGTCGCCGACGTGGAGGCGAGGATCGTGACGGCCCCCCGCGATGCCGCCTCCCCCTCCCCGAACTGGCGCTGGGACATCACGATGTACTCCTTGCCGTAGCGATGGGAGGGCAGGAGCAGGGAGGCGTCGTTGGAGTAGGTGGCGTCGTTGTCGAGGGGGTTGAACTGGTAGGCGATGATCGCGGCGGTGGACTGGACCCGGTAGCCGGTCCAGAAGACGCCGCTCGCCATCATGTTCTGGGTGGGCAGGCCGTCGAAGACGTGGAGCTGTCCAGGCCCGACCTCCTGGCTGGCCACCTCCTCGGTCGTGATGCCCGCGCCGGCCTTGATCGAGACGGTGACCACCGAGGTCTGGTCCGTGAGGTTGGTGACGACGATGGCGTAGGGCTTGGTGACCGCATCTCCCACGTTGTCGAGATCCACAGCCCAGTAGTCGCAGCCGGAGTTGCTGTTGAACTTGATATCGCCGGCGCACGCGGAGACGCAGGAGCCGGCGGTGCAGTTCTTGCCGGCGGCGTTGCAGTCCTCGAGCGTCTGCCACTGGCCCTCGAGGTTGCAGACCTCGGCCACGTGGCCCACGCACTGCTTGGCGCCCGGGTAGCAGGTGAGGCACTCGCCGCCATAGCACTTCAGCCCGGCCGCGGCGTCGCAGGCGCCCTGGGCGTCGAAGCCGGTCGAGTCGGCGCGGCAGACCATGATGGTGTCGCCCTGGCAGATCGTGGCGCCGGGCTCACAGCCGGTGCAGGTCCCGCCGGCACAGACGCTGTCGACGCAGAGGGACTTGTCCCAGCCATCGCCGGCCTCGGTGCACTCGAGGCGGGTATTCCCGTTGCAGGTGGCCTCGCCCGGGGTGCAGGTCGAGGGCAGGCACTTGCCCTCATCGCAGGTGGCGTCGGTACAGTGGCCGTCCTCGAGGCACTCGATGCAGACACCGGTAGGGGCACAGTGGCTCTTGTCCTCGGGACAGTCCGCGTCCCCCTCGCAGGCGCTCGGGGTCTCGCCGCCGTCCTCGCCGCCTTCCCCGCCGGGGAAGACCGTGCCGCCGGTCCCGCCGGAGCCGCTAGCGCCCCGGCCCGCTCCCTGGGAGCCCTGACCGGCCCCGGGACCGTCGCAGCCGGGCGCGAGCAACAGGACGAGGGCGCCGAGGAGCGTTGCGAGCGCGCGTGAGAGTGCGAAGCCTTCCATGGGCGACCTCCGGCTCCAGCGGGTTGGGGGGCGTCGAGGGGGGGCCGAGGGTACACATCCGGCCCGATGGCCGCACGCTCGATCTACCGAACCACGGCTCCGGCCAACGACGCCAGAGTGCTACCAGCAGCAACCCGGCGAGCGCCAGCAGCGGCAGCGGGTCGCCGCGGGTGCCCGCGCCGCAGCCCTGGGACGCGGCGGCCTGGCCGCTCGGCCATCGGGTTGGTGACGGACGCATGGGGGCTTTCACGGGTAGCACTCTCCCGCTCGAACCGACCCCAGCGAAGAGAACTCTACCAGGCTAGCGCAGGGCGAGGAAGTCCCGGTCCCGGAGGTAGCCCGGCCCCTCGAGCCTGCCGGCGATGAGCTCCCGGGCCCCGCGGGGGGCCTATCGCTTCTTCCTCTTCTTCTTCGAGCCCTTCTTCGTCGAGGCCGCCGGCGCTTTCGCCAGCTCCTGATCGATCAGGGTCTTGAAGCGGCTGAAGCCCGCCGCGCCCTTGACCACGTAGCCGTTGACGAAGCTCGTCGGCGTGCCGCGCGCCCCCACCTTGGCCCCGTGGGCCTGGTCGCGCTTGATCTGGGCGTCGAACTTGTTGGTGTCCATGGCCTTGCTGAACTTCTTCATGTTCAGGCCCACGTCCTTGGCGTACTGGTCGAGGCTCGCCCGATCGAGGCGCTTGGCGTTGGCGAACAGGACATCGTGGTACTCCCAGAACTTGCCCTGCTCATGGGCGGCGAGGGAGGCCATCGCTGCCGGGTAGGCGTCCTTGTGGAAGCTCAGCGGCTGCTGCTTGAAGACGATCTTCACGTCCTTGGGGTACTCGTCGAGGATCTGCTTGAAGGTCGGACCGACCTTGGAGCAGTACGGTCATTGGAAGTCCGACCACTCGGCGATCACCACCCGAGCGTCCTTGGCGCCCTTCCAGGGATCATCGGGGTGGATCTCCACGTCCACCGGGCCCGTCGGCGCCGGGGGCTGGCGGTTCGCCTGCTTCGGGCGCTGGGGCGCCGTGGGAGCCGGCTTGCCATCGATGACGGCGTCCACGTAGCTCTGGCCCCCGTTGGCCTTGGCGCGGACCCGGTGCACATCGGCGAGGGAGGTGCCGGCGGCGATGGCGGCGTCGGCCGCGGCCAGCTCCGCCTCGATGACGGCCTTGAACTTCTCGAAGGGCTGGGCGCCCTTGACGTGCTTGCCGTTGACGAAGCTCGCCGGGGTGCCCCTCGCTCCGTGGCCCACCATCGACTTCTGATCGTGGAGGATCTTGTCGAGGACCTCCTGGCTATCCCGCCAGGCGCGGAAGTCCGCCATGTTCAGGCCGAGCTGCTCCGCGTAGCCCTCGAGGCTCGCTTCGTCCAGGCGCTTGGCGTTGGCGAAAGCGATGTCGTGGTACTCCCAGAACTTGCCCTGCTGGTGCGCGGCCATCGTGGCCTTCGCGGCGGGCATCGCCTGCTTGTGGAAGCCGAGGGGGTTGTGCTTGAAGACGATGCGCACGTCGTTCGGCCACGTCTCCATGATCCTCTTGAAGGTCGGCCCGACCTTCGAGCAGAAGGGTCATTGGAAGTCCGAGGACTCGACGATCGTGACCTTGGCGTGCTCGGGGCCCTTCGAGGGGGAGCCGGCCAGGACGAGGTCGAAGGGCTTGGAAGCGGCGGCTGCGGCAGGCGCGGCTGCGGCCCCAGCAGGGACCACCTTGGCAGGGTACTGGTAGGTGGTCGTCACCTCGGGCTCGCCGCAGCCGATCACGCCGGTGACGAAGATCGCCGCTCCGAGCGCCGCGAGGCGGGGGATCGAGGACAGGGAATGCAAGGACACGCGGACCTCCGGGATGCCAGCGGGCGCGCAGGATGCGGCCGGGCGGGGCCGAACGCAAGACCTCGTCGGCGGCATTCCCCCGGCCGCCGCCTCCCGGCCTGCCGGCGATTGCCTGCATGCCGCCGGCTCGGGTACCGTCAGGCTTCGCTCTGCACCCGACTTCGGCGGGCCGATGACGTCGGGGCGCGGGCACGCGAGTGCTCTGCGCGGCGGCGGCGCGACACGTACAGAGAGGTACTGATGACGCACTGGTCAGGCAGTGACGTGGCTCCCCTCCCGGACTCCGGCTCGGTACCGGCCCTCCACCCCCGTGTCGAGCGAGTCGTGGCCCGCATCTCACGGCGCCTCGTCGACGCCTCCCTCGACGACTTCCGCGAGGTCGTGGTCGATGTGCTGTCGGTGCTGGGGCGCGCGATCGGCGATCCCCGCGTCTATGTCTTCGTCCTCTCCCAAGATGGGAGCGCCATCGCCGACGCCTTCGAGTGGACCGAGGAGGGCACCGACGGCCACCCCTTCGAGGCCCTCGAGGGGGTGAGCGTCGAGGCCTTCCCCTGGTCGATGGAGCGCTTCGGACGTCGAGAGGCGATCTACGTCGCCGGCGCAGAGGACCTGCCCGTCGAGGCGGAGGCGGAGGCGCAGGCGTGCGCGGCCTTCGGCATCGCCTCGTATCTGAACCTGCCGCTCTTCGTCGGCGATCGCCTCATCGGCTGGCTCGGCACCGACGCGACCGTGGCCCCGCGGGAATGGTCGGAGCGTGACCAGGCGCTGCTCGGAGCGGCCGGGGAGCTGTTGGCCTTCGCGATCGAGCGTCGCCGCCGCGACGAGACCCTGTTCCGCCGGCGGGAGCTGGACCTGAGGCTGGCCTCCCTCGGCACCCTGTCCGCGGGCCTCGCCCACCAGGTCAACAACCCCCTGTGCTACGTGCTCGGCAACCTCGGCTACCTCGATGCCTTGCTCGAGGACGTGGACGGCGCGCTCCCCCTCTCCCTGAGGACGGAGCTGAGCCAGGTCCTGAGCGATGCCCGGCACGGCGCCGAGCGCATCCGCGATCTGGTGCGCGACCTGAGGACTTTCGCATCCCGTGGCCACCGCAAGACCGCCGCGGTCGACCTCCGCGAGGTCCTCGAATTCGCGCTGCGTGTCACCGACAACGAGCTCCGGCACCGCGCGCACATCGTCCTTGACCTCCACGGTGCCGGCCACGTGCGGGGCACGGAGAGCCAGCTCGCCCAGGTCTTCGTCCACCTGCTGGTCAACGCCGCACGCTCGCTGCCGACCGGCCGCGCCAGCACCCATCGTGTCTCGATCATGGCGGAGGACGATGGCACCCACGTGGTCGTCAGCGTGTCAGATACCGGCCGCGGGGTGCCGCCGGAGATCGTGTCTCGCCTCTTCGATCCCTTCTTCACCACGCGCAACGAGGGCGAAGGCATAGGCATGGGGCTCGCCCTCTGCCACCACATCGTCACC
>CAZEHU010000162.1:2686-6482 GCA_964511605.1 uncultured Myxococcales bacterium | reverse complement strand
GCCTCGTAGAGATCCACGGCCACCTCGAGCTGTTGGCCCACCACCGCCGCGGCCGCCGGCTCTTGGAGAACGCAGAGATCGAGGAGCACATCGGGCGTCGGACAGGGTGGGTTGCCATCGCCCGGGGTTCCCTTGTCGCCGCCGCCGAAGGGGATGACCGCGGGGCACCAGGCCTTGGCGATGTCGTTGAGCCAGGCGTCCTGCGAGCCGGCGCCGAGGCTCATGGAGCGTCCGGGCTCGATAGGCCATCCGGGCACCCAGGCGACCCCATCGACGAGGAGCGGCTCCTCGGGCACGAGGCCTTCGCACTCGAGGAGGAGCTCGTCGGCGACGTTGTCGAGGAGGAGGTCATCGTAGACCTCCGAGACCAGCACGCCGCCGTTATGCTCGATATCCGAAGAGAAGCCGAGCACCAGGACCGACCAGGGCGCCAAGAGGCCCGTGAGGGGGATGTGGTCGGTGCCCTCGTCACGGATGGAGCAGCCCTCGAGGCTGAGCTCCAAGGGGGTGACGTTGGCGAGCTCGATCCACTCCCCGAGGGGATCGGCGGCCACCTGGGGGTTGATCATCAGCTCGCTGAAGATCACGTCCCCGGTCGTGGGCCGGGGCACGTCGGGCCCCGGCAGGCAGAGGGCGAGGCAAGCGTCGGTCTCGTCGAGGTCGCCGTCATCGCAGGCCTCGCCGCTGTCGGCGACCCCGTCGCCGCAGATCGGCAGGGTGCAGTCCGGGCGGCACGCGTCGGGCAGGGTGCCGCTATTGTCCGGCCCCTCGTCGCACTCTTCGTCCCCCTCGAGCAGGCCATCGCCGCAGATGCTGCCGTACCAGGGTGGGACGTCGGACTCCGGGGGCCCGAAGCCTCCGGAGGGGGCGTCGTCATCGACCTCGGCATCGGAATCGGCGCCCCCATCAGCGAGTCCGGCGTCCAGGGCGGTAGCGTCCGCTTGGCCATCGACCTCTCCGGACACGGGACCCGCGGTGGCATCCGACGCGGGCGTCGGCCCCTCCGGCTCGGCGACATCGGCCTCGCGCCCCGGGCTGCCGCCCGTGCCTGTCCCCACAACGTCGCCCGAGGTTGCCGAGGCCGCACCGTCCGCTACCCCATCGTCCGTGCCGGCGGATCCCGAGGGTCCGCTACCTGCGCAACCGCCCGCTACAGAGAGCGCGAGGATGAGCAGGAAGAGGCGCGGTCCGGGGGCCATGAGCCCATCGTATCCGCGCGGGCGTGGGCACGCTACGCACAGGCCGCCTGCGCGTTACGGAGCCCCCTCCACCAGCGCGCCGACCGAGGCCCCGGGCGGGCCGGTGGTGCACTCGCCCTGGATGTCGAAGCCGCAGACCCCCTCGGGCTCGAGGCAGGTCTGGCCCGTGTGGGTGCAGTCCTCGTCGGCCACGCAGGGCTGCGGGCAGAAGGCGGGGCCGGTGGCGCCCTTCTTCCACTCGCCATCGCCGTCCACGTCGAGCATCACCGCGTTGGTCATCGCCAAGGGGAAGACCGGGAAGAAGTCGGGCACCACGGCGGGGGCGGGCAGGAGGTCTCCGATGCCCTCGATCGAGCCGAAGGCCAGCGCCGTCACCTTGGGAAGCTGGAGCTCGCCGAACTCCACGTCGAGGTAGATAGGCCCGAGCAGGTTCTCCTCGCGGCTGCCGAGGGCGATCACCGAGACGAAGCCGTCCTCTTCGGGCGCAGGCACGGTCACGGTGCCCTCGTAGTCGACGATCATCTCTGGGCCGTGATCGAGCTCGATCACCTCCTCGAGGAGGCCCGAGACGTAGACCTCGATGCGATCGACCCCGAACCAGCTCGCGGTCTGCACTCGGAGGTCGACCTCCACGCTCTCCCCCTGGACCTCGGCCAGATCACCCGGGAGCGCGCCGCCGGCGCTCACGTCGATCACGGGGCCATAGGTCGGCAGGGCCTCGTGGGCCTCGATGGCCTGCGCGATCTCGTCGACGTGGATGTCCTGGGGGGTGGTGGCGTCGTCGCGGATCAGCGTGCGGGGCATGCCAGGCTCCCGGATGAGCCCGTGGGAGTCTGAGGCCGCGGTGAGCGTCACGTTCAGGCCCGCGTCGAGCCAGCGCATCCAGTCGTCCATCACGCCCAGGTGCTGGACACAGGGCAGACCAGCGACCTCGGGGGGCACCCCCCCCTCCGAATGGGGGGGGTGCTCGGCCGGATCGCACTGATCCCCGTCGCCCGGTGTCCAGGTGTGGGTCCAGAGGGCGAGCTGCTCCTCGGGGGTGCGGATCAGGATCTGCTTGGCCATCTCGAGGGCCAGGGCCCTGCGGTGGCGCATCTTGCAGCTCAAGAAGCGCTCGCCCGGATCGCAGGTGGCCAGGGGCAGATCACCCAGCTCCGGGCAGGCCGCATCGAGGGCTCCGTGATCTCCCTCGGGCACCTGGAGGATGCGATCCATGCAGCGCGTGAAGGTCACGACCTCGTCATTGGTCGGTGTGCGCATCCGATCGAAGCGCTTCGAGTTGAAGACCTCCATGGCGTCAAAGTCGCAGGTGGACTCGCGGAAGATGGGGTTCTCCCCCTCGAGCACCATCACGTTGCCGCTCGCGAGGCCGCCAGGATCCACCTTCCACCCCTCGAATTCCTCGTTGGGGCCGGTGGCGTAGTCGAAGCGCTCTCCGGTGAAGGGGTTGACGTCGAGCTGGCTGATGTAGCCGATGAAGCCGTCCCGGGGGTGGCACATGATCCGTACGCCCTCGGCCCCCTCTTCGATGTGCTCGCTCAGCTCCTCGAGGATCCCGGCGCCCGACTTGCAGGTCCAGTCCGGGGCGTCGTGGTGCGGGATCTCGAGGTCGTCGTAGCGCAAGGGGAAAGCGACGAAGTGGCCGTTCTCGAGGGTGCTGAGCTCCACACCGATGCCGCTCTTGATCTGGGTCTGGAGCTCCAGCTCATCGACGACGGGCTCGTAGTCGGTCACCACGTCGTGATCGGTGGCAATCGCGAGCTCCACATGCTCGGCGGCCGCCGAGGTCACACGGCGCTCGAGCTTCATGCCGCTGTCGAAGCTGGGCTCGGCGTGCAGGTGGGCGTCGAGGGAGATCCAGCCGGTGGTATCCACCTCGTGGACGACGGAGAGCTGGATCGGGTGGTCGCGCCCGCCCTCGATGTCGAGATCCTCGGTATCGATCGAGTACTCCGGGCCGTGGCTCGCGAAGACCCTGTAGCGACCTGGCTCCACCAGGAAGGTGTCGGGACCGCCGCGCGTCAGGATGAGGTGGCGCACGCCGTTGCCGACACGCCCCTCGCCCATGGCCGGCTTGCGTGTGCCATCGAGGTCCGCGAGGTGCCCGTCCTCGCTCAGAGGGACGAGGATGACCTTCGCCGGGATCAGCGCGCCGGCCCCATCCCGCACGATGACGGTCAAGGTGGCCGGCTCCGGGACCACCGGGGCCAGGTCGACGGTCTCGCCCTCGGCGACGACGATGCGCTGGGGCACCGAGGTCGTCGTCAGCCCCTCATCGGTCGCGACGACCAGGTAGGTGCCGGCCTCCAGGGTGGCCTCGAAGTCGCCGTCCTCGACGGGATCCACACCGACGTCCGCGTCCGCCTGGTTCATCAGGCCGGGCAGCCCAATGTCTCGATAGTTCGCCTCGATGATCTCGTGGACCGTGGCGAAGTCCTCCGCGGCGTCCGGATCCCGGAAGAAGAAGACCTTGCCGGGACTGGCTCGGCTTATGTATTTGTCCGCAGTGGAAACAGCTGGGTTCAACAAGCAAAGTTGAGCCCCAGTGATATTTCTGCGCATGATGCATTTGGCTGGTCAGTTGACATCGAAGGCAA
>CAZEHU010000162.1:0-2676 GCA_964511605.1 uncultured Myxococcales bacterium | reverse complement strand
GGTCCGTGGGCCGCGTTCAGCACCACGCCCCGGACCGTGCCGGTCTTCGTGCCGCGCACCTCGTGGATCGAGTCCGCGAGGGAGGCGATGTCGCCCTCCCCCACCGCCAGGAAGCGCTCCCAGCGCCAGCTCGAGTGGTGGTCGCAGGCCTCGTCATCGTCCGCCGCGGTCGAGCACTGGGCCACGCTGGTGGTGAAGGCGGTGGCCGAGGAGGTGATGATGGGCACGAGGACCTTCGGGTCGGGCTCACCGACCGGGTTCGCCGTGAAGTAGGCGTAGCTCACGCGCCCTCCGGCGGCGGCCATCCAGTCGAGCTCGAGGGGATGGGTGAAGGGGTCGCGGCCCTCGAAGAGCTCGTCCCAGACCGGCCGCTCCTCGTCGAAGCCCATCTGGGGGGCGAATAGATCGTTCTGCCCGCCGAAGAAGACGAAGTCGCCGCCGATGATGCCGGGATCGAGCTCATCTTCCGTGCTGCCGAAGAAGGCGCCGAAGATCGGGCGCGCCGCCTCCATATGCTCCATCTCCATCGGCTCGCCCTGGGCGCAGGCGCAGGTGGGCACGCCGAAGAGCACGTTGGACTCCCGCTCCCAGATGTAGCCCGCCTCGCCGCAGTCCTTGTCGCACTCGAAGTCCTCCGGCAGGGGATCGCTGCGGCGGACGGTGGTGACCATGCGCACGTAGCTGGCCCCCGGCTCGAGGATGTAGTCGGTCTCGAGGTGGAGGAAGACCTTGATGCCATCGAAGAACAGAGCGAGGTCCAGGTCCCGGAAGACGCCCAGAGCATCGAGGAAGAAGGCCCCCTCGGCGGAGACACGCACCACGGCCCGCTCCCCGCTCGAGCCATCGTCCACGATCGACACATCGAGGGTATCCGGTCGCGGGCTGAGGAGGTTCGCGAGGGGGAAGACCTCCGCGAGCTGATCGAGGCCGTTGCCGCCCCGGAAGCGCGCGTCCTGGCGCTGCAGGTCCGCGTCGACCAGGGTGCCGCCGAAGACCCCGGGGCCCGGGGAGGGATCGCGGCCCAGGATCGCGACGCGGATCTTGTCGTTCTCCAGGATGAAGTCGCCGACCCGGGCCATCGCGACATCGCCGCCGATGAGCTCGTTCGCGCTCTGAGCCTGGTAGGCCCGGAGGGTCGTGGGCGGATCGGTGCCGCAGGCCGCGGCCAGAAGCCCGAGGAGGACCAGCCCCCCGGTGGCCGCCCCGCGGGCGAGCCTCGCGCGCTCCCCCGCCATCGCTCAGATCCCGAACTGGAGCTGGAAGAGCAGCGTGTCGTTGTCCCTCTCGTCGCCGCTCAGCTCCTCTCGGTGGGTGTACTCCACCGAGGCCTTCATGTGGGTACCGTGCGAGTAGGGCTGGAGGCCCCCGCTGGAGATCCGCCCGTCGCCTGCATCCTCCTGGTTGCGGTCGTCGTCGATGAGCTCACCGCGCACCGCGAAGCCGAGGACGGTCGGGATGATCATGTAGCCGAGCTCCCCGATGATGGCGTGGCGATCGAGGCTTGCCGGGATCGTGGCGGTCGTCGCCGGCTTCTTCACCGGCTCCGCCACGTCGGCGAGGTACTCGAAGGCCACGTGCAAGCCCCTCCACTTGGCGAGCAGATCCGCCTCGAAGCCGTTGCCCGTCGTGGTCTCTCCATCGTTGATGTAGGTCGCGGTCCCGAGGGAGAGCCGGAAGCTGTCCTTGGCTTTGAAGTCCGCCATCAGCTTGCCGACCCCCCCGAAGGGCTCGAGCTGCAGGCGCCCGACCCAGGCGAGCCCGTTGTTGCGGTTGCCATCGAAGCCGGGGTTCTGGACGTAGCCCTCGTGGAAGTTCGTGGAGCGCTCGAAGCCGTTGTAGACGCCGAGGCGGTAGTCGATGATCCGGCCGATCTTGCCCTCGAGCGTGATGCCCACCTGGCGGCCCGGCGCCATCGCGACGGCGCCGAGGGCCCTCTCCGCGATGGTGCCGTACTGCGAGCCCTGGAGGCGGAAGCGGCTGAAGGGCGCCTTGTGGGCGCCGATCACCATCATCAGCGACTGGTAGCGCCGGTAGCCGATCCAGGCGTCGAGCAGCCGAGCGCCGCCCTCTTGCATCTGCATCGTCACCTCCCAGTCGATGATCCCCCAGGCCCAGCCCTCGACCCCGAAGCGCGCCTGGCGCAAGCGGGTGCCGATGCGCTCGGCGGGATCCCCGTCGGCGAGCAGGTTGTCCTCGCCGGTCATGGCGGCGACCTGGGTCTTGACGACGGCGTACACCGTGACCCAGCCCGACTCGCCATCGAGGACGATCATGTCGTCCTTGTCGCGGTCGTTGTACGCCGAGGCGCCGGGGCCCGCGGCCACGAGGGCCAGCGCAAGGGCCACCGACGCGAGTGAGCGACTCATGGATCTCCCCTGGTCCAAGGTGGGCGCCGACGTTACCCCGTCGCGAGGTGCCCCGCTACCCGAGCATGCCCTCGGCCGGTTCGAGCGGGTCGAGGGCAGCGGCCGCCGAGGGCGTGTCTGGCTCTGTCCCCCGGAGCATGCTCGCCGGTCCCTTCCGCGATGTTCGCGGCGAACCACGAAACCGAGCGTCGCCTGGTGGACATGGAGTCTCTGGAGGTCGCAGGGCATCGATGGCCTCCTCGGGTCCATGGGGCACGGGCACGGGCACGGGCACGGGCACGGGCACGGGCTCCGGCTCGGGCTCCTGCGC
>CAZEHU010000161.1:0-6483 GCA_964511605.1 uncultured Myxococcales bacterium | reverse complement strand
GGCATCCAGGCAGGCCTGGCGGCCGGAGCGGCTTGGGCGCGGATTCAGCTCCTCGTGGCGATCCTGGTCTCTTGGCTGCTGCTCGGCCGCGCGAGGCGGCTCGCGCAGCCCGGCGGCGACTCAGTGGCTGAGGATCTCGAGGAGGAGAGCGACCACCAGCACGGCGCCGCAGACCCATAGGACGCCCTCCGCCTGGGCGAGGGCGGGGGCCAGCTCGGTCTCGGCCTCCTCGCGGTCGAGGAAGGGCGCCGAGGGGCGCTCGGCCTCACGCTCGCGGCGGGCAGCGTCCTGCGAGCGGCGGACAGCGCGGCCCAGCTTCTTGCGCCCCTGCTCGAGGGCCCCGGGCTCGAAGGCCCCGAGGGGGAACGCCGAGCGCGCCGCCGCGGCATCGGACAGGGAGCTGTCGTCCCGACGGAGCTCGTCGATCCAGGCCTCCACCTCCGGGGGCCAGGCCTTGACGAGGCGATGGGCGAGCGTGCCGACGGCGAGGAGATCGGCCCGAGCGTCGCCGCGGAGGCCGAAGCCGGTGAGGCGGACCTCACCCTCGCTGTCGACGAGGATGTCCCCTGCGTCGAGCAGGCCGTGCACGACGTGGGGATCGATCGCCTGAGCCCGGGCCAGGCCTCCGAGGACCTCACGCAGGACGTGGGCCCCGGCGGTCGGGTGGAGGTGCTTGGCCCTGCGTCCCGGTGCGGGCTCGGGAGCGAGGCGCTCGAGGGCGACCCCATCGACGTGCTCGAAGACCGCGAAGGGCCTACCGTCGGCGCGGCCGGCGTCGACTACCGCGACGAGTGGGCCCCCAGCGAGGCGCCGCGCGACGGCGACGCGGGCCTCGAAAGCAAGGACACTCGCCGAGTCCTGGGCGAGGGCCGCGTCGAGCACCTTGGCGGCGCGGACGATGGCGTCCGCCCCCTCCGAGGCTCGCGTCGCGCGATAGACGGAGGCGCACTCCCCTTGTCCCAGGAGCTCCGTGAGCCGCCAGTCGGCGATACCCTGCAGCGCGCCGTTCACGATCCCTGTGTCCGATGGCTCGGAGGTGTCGTCAAAGAAGCTGCCCTCGGCGATGGGTACAAGGGGCGGCTTGTGGACCCCGGCGGGGCGGTGCGATGCTCCGCGCCGATGCCCCGGACCGCTCCTGTGCCCACCGACTACGACGCCGTCCTCCTCGACATCGAGGGCACGACGACGTCGATCGCTTTCGTCTACGACACCCTCTTCCCTTATGCGCGCCGGGAGGTGGAGCGCTTCCTCAGGGAGCGCTGGGGCGACGAGGGGGTGCAGGGGGATGTGGAGCTGCTTCGCGCACAGGCCAGCGAAGACGCGGCCGAGGGAGCGCCCTCGATCGCCGAGGGGCGCTCCACTGAGGTGCTGGCGACCGTGGTCGCCAATGTCCACTGGCAGATGGATCGCGATCGCAAGACGACCGGGCTCAAGGCGCTCCAGGGGAGGATCTGGACCGCCGGCTACGGCTCGGGGGAGCTCCTCGGGCACGTCTTCGAGGATGTGGCACCGGCGCTCGGGGCGTGGCGCGAGCGGGACGTCCCGGTCTACATCTACTCGTCCGGGAGCGTCCGGGCGCAGCAGCTCCTCTTCGGTGGCTCGGAGGCCGGAGATCTGAGGCCGCTCTTGGCGGGCTACTTCGATACGACCACGGGTCCGAAGAAGGTAGCGGCGAGCTACGGAGCCATCGCGGAGCTGATCGGGAGGGCCCCGGAGCGGGTGGTCTTCGTCACCGACAGCTTGGACGAGGCAAGGGCCGCCGACGAGGCCGGTATGCAGCTCGCTGTCAGCCTGCGCCGAGGCAATCCGGAGCTGCCCGATCACCCCTACCCGACCCTCTCGAGCTTCGAGGAGCTCGATCCATGAAGGTCCTGGGCCTCAACCACTCGATCGACGCGGCCGCGGCCCTGGTGGTGGACGGCGTCGCGGTCGCGGCCGTGGCCGAGGAGCGTCTGTCGCGGATCAAGCACGACAGCGCGTTTCCTGCGCAAGCGGTTCGCTACTGCCTCGATCACGCGGGGCTGACCCTGGCGGACGTCGACGCCGTCGGTTTCTTCTGGAATCCCGGGATCCATGCCGAGCCCTCCAACTTCCGGATGACGGCGGTGCCGCGGCATCACCTCGAGTACCTCTACGGGGTGCCGGTGCACCTGATGCGCCACTTCGACGGGCGCTCGGTCGAGCGGGTGGACCAGACCCTCTGGCTCGACGGGGGCCATCCGCTGCGCATCCACTACCTCACGCATCACGACTGTCATGCGGCGGGCAGCTTCGTGCGGAGCCCCTTCGATCGGGCAGCGATCCTGACTGTGGACGGCTACGGGGAGCGGACGGCGACCCACATCGGCCGGGCCATCACCGACGACTCCGGCACCCGCATCGAGACCTTGCGGACCCTGGACTTCCCTCACTCCGTGGGCTCGCTGTACGCGGCGCTGACGCAGTACCTCGGCTTCCGAGCGAATAACGGCGAGGGCAAGGTGATGGGGCTGGCGAGCTATGGCGAGCCCTCCTACCTTGACGCTTTCCGCCGCTTCGTGACCCTGACCGACGAGGGCTTCGAGCTGGATCTGAGCTACTTCAGCTTCTTCCTCGAGCGACGGCGTCGCTACTCGGAGAAGCTGGTGGCGCTGCTCGGACCCGAGAGACGCGCGGAGAGCGAGCTCGACCAGCGCCACATGGACATCGCGGCGAGCCTGCAGGCCATCACAGAGGAGCTCCTCCTCCACCTCGCGGGGATCGCGCGAGAGCTGACGGCCGAGCGGCACCTCTGCATGGCCGGGGGGGTGACGCTGAACTGCGTGGCCAATACGCGAATCCGCTTCGAGGCGGGCTTCGATGACGTGTACTTCATGCCCGCCTCGTCGGATGCTGGCACCAGCCTGGGGGCGGCGCTGTACGTGGCGCACGTGCTCGGGGACGACGAGCCGGTGCGGCATCCGGAGACCGACTACCTGGGGCCCGGGTGGGACGAGGCGGAGATCCAGCGTGTGCTCGACCTGAGCGGCTGCGAGTACAGTCGCCCGGGCGATCTGGCGGAGGAGGTTGCCGCGCGCCTCGAGGCGGGCAACATCGTCGGCCTCTTCCAGGGACGTATGGAGCTCGGCCCGAGGGCGCTCGGATGTCGCTCGATCCTGGCCGACCCGCGGCCCGCCGAGATGAAGGACGTGCTCAACGCGCGCGTGAAGTTCCGCGAGTACTTCCGCCCCTTCGCCCCGGCGATCCTGGCCGATCGCTGCGCTGAGTTCTTCGACAGGGGCGAGCCCTCGCCCTACATGCTGCTGGTCTACCAGACCCGCCCGGATCGCCTGGCCGATCTCGCGGCCGTCACCCATGTGGATGGGGGAGCGAGGGTGCAGACCGTGACGCGCGAGCAGAACCCGGTCTACCACGACGTGATCGAGGCCTTCGGCCGCCGCACGGGGGTACCGGTCGTCCTGAATACCAGCTTCAACATCCGCGGAGAGCCCATCGTCGCGACCGTGCAGGACGCGCTCAAGTGCTACTTCACGACCGACCTGGATGCTCTGGCGCTGGGACCCTTCTTCCTGGACAAAGCGCCGTAGCAGCGAAGGCGCACCGGACGCCCCCAAGAGGGGGACGTCGGGACGCGTCGAGGGCTCTCGAGGCCGCTCGGGCTACTCGCAGAGCCCCACCACCAGCGTGATGTCCCGCTCGTCGGTCTTCCCGCACGTGATCGTGATCTGCTCCAGACCCCTCTCGTCGAGGGCGAACTCGGTATCCGTACACTTGTAGAGTACCGAGCTCATGTGCTGGAGGATCTCGTCGTAGCTGAAGTCATCCGAGATGAAGAAGCGGACGATCCCCGGGTTCTTGTCGGCCCACTCCTGGACCGCGGCGGCCTCGGAGGTCGAGACGTCGAGGGTGTACTCGCCCGCTGACAGCTCGCGGGTCTCCTCGTCGCGCGACAGCTTGGCGGCTCGGATGCGGGCCTTGTCCATGACCAGGTAGCTCCCCGGCGCCTTGCGGCCGATCGGCGGGCGGCCGGCGACGCCGACGTAGTCGCACCTCACCTTCTCCTGATCCTTGAAGGTATAGCTCGTCGTCTCGCCCTCGTCGGGCGCGGGCGTGCGGACCAGCACACCCGTCCGCCGGAGGCTGCCGTCGGCGCGGCGGCGGCCCACCAGGTCGAACTGGCGGACGATGTCGCGCGGGAAGCTCTGGATGACGCGGCGAAACCCTTCCCCGGAGACGATGGCCGGCACCTCGACGACGACGCGCTCGAAGTCGATCTGGTTGCCCGGCGTATCCTTGAGCTGCTGGATCGTGGTGGCCGCGATCTCCGCGAGGCTGGCCGGGATGCGCCCCTCGAAGCTCTCCTCCACCTTCGTGGTGTGCAACATCACGCCGATCTTCTCGGAGGCCATCAGCGTCAGCCCACGCGAGGCCGCGCGCGCGGAGAAGGTCGCCGGCAGCACCGGATCCTCGGTGAGATCCGGCTGCTCCTCGAGGGCCGTGTCCAGGGACGCCACGTAGCGGTCCATCACGTCCTTGAAGGGATCGACCGGCCCCTTGGCCAGGTAGTCGGTCGCCTGGCTCTTGGACCACTCGAGGTAGGGCTTGTTGATCGCCGCGGGGCGGAGCTCGTGGGGCACCGACGAGCACCTATCCCGAAGCACCTTCGAGCGACAGATGCGCGTCACGTAGCCGCTGAAGCTCTCACGGGGGATCGACGGGAAGTCGAAAGCGAGCTGCCAGAAGGGGAAGGCGCTGAGGATGCGCGTATCGGGCGGCAGCCGCTCGAGCTGGAAGAAGCGGAAGGCGTGCAGGAAGACCCGGTCGAAGCGGGCCTCGTCCCCGAAGGGCGTCGGGACGAAGGTCTCGTCGCCCTTGCCCGCGGCAGCTCGCGCTTCGGCCTCCGTCAGGTAGCCGTCGAGGAAGGCCTTGTAGCGCTTCATGCCCCGCGACGCCTTCCAGAAGTCGCGGGTGGTCTTCGCGTAGGCCGCGCCCGACAGGGCCGGATCCTCGGTGGGGGTGCCCTTGTATTCCTCCGCCAGGGCGAGGAGCTTGGCTTCGTCGGTGTTGGTCTCCAGCGACGCACGCCAGAGCACGATCGGATGCTTGCGACCTTCGGACTTCGCATCCGGGGACGGCAGCTTGTCCTGCAGCGAGGCAGTGCGCGCCGTCTCGATCGCCTCCAAGGCCTGCCGCGCCTTAGCGAAGCGGGCGGCCTTCTTCTCGTCCAGCTTCTTCTGGAGCGCCGACTCGCCGGTATCGCAGCCGGAGACCGCGACGGTCGCGAGCAGTCCCAGGACGAGGAGCGCCACGAAGGGCAGGCTAGCCCAGCGCATGCGAGCGGGACGGTAGGCCAGGGCGCGGGCCATGGGGGTCGGGCGCGTCATCTCGGGATCTCTCCGGTCGACAAGGGACGGCTGCGGGTCACGAGGAGGGGGGCCCGCCGCGGAGCCGGCGCAGTATCTGGACGCACGCCGGACATTGTCAAGGCATCTCGGGGACCCCGAAGAGCCCCGCTACGCTTGTGGTCTCGGGGGTTTTCGGGCTTCAATCCAGCCGCAACCCTTCCCCCGTTGGCCCCCCTGAACCCATCGACCCACGAGCGCCTGTGCCTCGAGTGCGAGCGGGTCTTCGAAGAGGAGCGCGCGCGCTGCCCCTTCGACGGCACCAAGCTCGTTCGCCTCGGCGCCGGCCTTCCCGCCGGCACGGTCCTCGACGATCGCTACACCTTGAAGCGTCTCCTCGGGAAGGGAGGCATGGGCACCGTCTACGCGGCCCGACAGCACTCGATGGACCGCGACGTGGCCATCAAGCTCCTGCATCCCCGCATCGGCGAGGATCGCTCGAGCGCCCAGCGCTTCTTCTGGGAGGTCCGCGCCACCAGCCGCCTGCGCTCGCCCCACACCATCACCGTCTTCGACTTCGGCCAGTCCCGGCGCGGCAGCCTCTACCTGTCGATGGAGCTGCTCGAGGGCGCCACGCTGGCATCGATGCTCGGCACCACAGGCCCCCTCGAGCCGTCTCGCGCGCTCCGCATCGGTGTGCAGATCTGCCAATCCCTCGAGGAGGCCCATACCTGCAACGTCATCCACCGCGACCTCAAGCCGGACAACATCTTCCTCGATCGTCGCTATCGAGGCGGTGACTTCGTCAAGGTCCTCGACTTCGGCATCGCCAAGGTCCTCGGGCCCGATGGCTCCGGCACCCTCACCGGCTCCGGGGTCGTCTTCGGCACCCCGACCTACATGAGCCCCGAGCAGGCCGCTGGTAAGGAGGTGGACGGCCGCAGCGATCTGTACGCCCTGGGGATCATCCTCTACGAGCTGATCACGGGGGCGGCGCCCTTCGCCGGCGGCCGCTCGATGGACGTGATCTTCCAGCACATGCACGACGAGCCGATCCCCCTTTGCCGCGCCGCCCCGCACCTGGATGTCGATCCTCGGGGGGGCGCCGTCGTCGACGAGCTCCTCGCCAAGCGTCGCACGGACCGTCCGCCGGACGCCGCCG
>CAZEHU010000160.1:0-6520 GCA_964511605.1 uncultured Myxococcales bacterium | reverse complement strand
GTCCTCGAGGGCCTCGGCGCCGCCCGATAGCTGGACCGCGGAGGCCTGCACCTCCAGCCCCCCGCGCTCGACGAGGGTCTCGAGGGAGCGGACGAGGAGGGCGACCAGCCCGCGGCCGTGATCGGCGAGGGGTTGCGCCACGCGCGCGCCGACCCGGCGCTCCGGGAAGAGGGCCGCCAGCAGGCCCTCGACATCCTGCGCATCCCAGGGGTCGAGCCGGCGGTCGAGGCCCTCGGCTTGCACCGTGATGAGGAGGAGGCCGCCAGCCCTCTCCGGGAAGCGCTGGATGGTGCGCTCGAGGAACGCGACCGCGTCCTTCAGCGGCGCCTCTCCCTCGCCGACGTCGTCGATGGCCAGGAGGGTGGGGCGTCCCGCCTCGCGAGCCCTCACCAGGAGCGCTCGGGCGATCTCCATCGGGCCGGTGTCGG
This sequence comes from uncultured Myxococcales bacterium, assembly GCA_964511605.1. Taxonomy (GTDB): domain Bacteria; phylum Myxococcota_A; class UBA9042; order PHBI01; family JACKFB01; genus CAZEHU01. The sequence goes on along the minus strand of CAZEHU010000160.1, from coordinate 6,092 downwards.
GTTCCAGCTCGCCTCCGAGCAGGCCCAAGGCGCGTCCGAGGGCGCCGGCCCCCTCGTCGCCCGGGAGGACGCCCACCCCCGCGCCCCCCACGCCCTGGCCGGCCAGGCCCATGGCGAGCTCCTCGAGCAGGCGGGAGCGCCCCGAGCCCGCGGGTCCTCCGACCCGGACGGCGGCAGGGTGGCCGCCATCGGCCGCAGCCTGGAGGCGATCGAGCAGGGCGGCCACGTGTCCGCCGGCGTCGACGAAAGGCGGGATCTCGAGCTGGCGGCGCGCGATGGCCTTCGGCACCAGGGGCAGCTCGGCGTCGCTCAGCTCCTCGAGGGCGGAGAGGGCCGCCGCCGCGGAGGGGAAGCGCTCCGAAGGGGTGGGGTCGAGCAGGCGATCGAGCCAGGGATCGAGAGGGTGGGCCTCCAGGGCATGGCGATCGGGTCCCTCGCTGAGGTCCGCGCGGGTCGGATAGTCCGGGAAGGGATGGCAGCGATGGAGGAGGCCGAAGAGCAGGCAGCCGGCGGACCAGAGATCGGCCTGGGGGGTCAGGGCCCGCCCCTCCAGTCGCTCGGGGGCGCAGTACGCGAGGACGCCGCGCGTGGAGCCAGCGCCGGAGCCGAAGGGTCCGGCGGCGCCGAGGTCGAGGACCTTGAGGGCGCCTCGCCCCTCGCCGGTGACGAGCAGGTTCGGGGGGGCCAGGTCGCCATGGGCCAAGCCGAGCCGGTGGAGGTGGTCTAGGGCCCGGAGGAGATCCGTGGCCAGCGCCACCGCACGGCGGTCGCGCTCCTCCCCTTCGAGGCCCTCGAGCACGCTCGGCTCGAGGGGGACTCCGCGCACCCGCTCCAGCACCGCGAAGGGGCGGCGCGTCCGCGGGTCCACGTCCAGGCGCCAGGCCCGGACGAAGGCCGGGTGGGCGATGCGCCGGAGCACCGAGACCTCCTCGGTGAAGGCGCGGCGCAGGGTCGGATCCTCGAGGATCTTGATCGCGAGGGCCGCTCCCTCCCGGCCCCCCTCGCCCAAGCCCGCAGCGTCCGGCACGCCTCCTGCACTTCGCTCGCGAGCGACAGCCACGCGGCCCATGCGGCCGCGGCCGAGCTCCCCGAGGAGCTCGTAGCGATCAGCCAGGAGCTCCGGGCTTCGTGAGGACACGCTGGCCTCCAGGATTCAGGGAGGAGGGACGCAGAGTGTGGAATGATTCCCCAGAATGTGCAATCCATGCGGAGGTGATCTCGTACCGCTCGATGATCCTCGTGCTGGCCCTCTCCATCGGGGGCTGTACGTCGAGCCCGACGCCCCACCCCGAGACCGACGCCGCTACGCCCTTGGCGGAGCCGCCGATCGGCGCCACGGGATCCTTCGATGAGGAGGAGGCCCGGGATGATGGGGCCCTCGATCCCTCCTCCGGCACGGCCGGACCGGGGCAGGACGGCGTGGGGGAACAGGGCGCGAAGGACTCGGATGCGGGCGCGGCCGGCGATGCGGTCGGCGTCGAGGATGCCGGCGAGCCCTCTGACGCTGGCCCCGTCGATGCCGGGCCCGCCGACGGCGGACCCGCGGACGCGGGCCCGGTAGACGGCGCCACCCTCCCCGATGGCGGTCGGGCGTCCGACGGGTGGGGATCGGTGGATGCGGGGTGAGCGGGCCTACCGAGCTCCGGATCTTCCACCTGGATGACGAGGTCCTCCGTAGCGCCAGCCTCCGTACCTCCGCGCTGCTGGAGGCTTTCGACGACTACGCTGCGGTCGACGCCGCTGCGCCCCCGCGCTCCATCGCCGAGGAGCAGATCCGGGCCCTCGACGGGCAGGACGAGGGGCAGCTCCTGGCCCGCTTCCTCCGGCAGTCCCTGGCGCGTGGACGCGGGATCCAGCCCCCCATGGCGGCGATCGATGTGGGCCTGGCCCGGCGGCTCTTCGAGGAGCGCTGGCTGGGCCCGGTCTTCGAGGCTGTGCGTGGTCAGACCCGCGCTTGGTCGAACGCTGCCGGGCACGCCGCCTCGGTGGCTCCAGCGGCGGTCCTGGAGGACGGGCCCGCGGCCGCCATCACCCATCGGCCTCGAGCCGAGGCCCTGTGGCAGCTCGCTCGCTTCGATCTGGCCGCCCGCTTCGAGGTGGTGGTCTCGGCCGAGGAGCTACCTGTCGAGGAGCGAAGCAGGAGCTGCCTCATCGCGGAGTCCGAGCGTCGCTGGCGCGGCCTCCGTGAGGGGGGCTACAGGTAGCCCGCCTCCTCGCGCCGAGACACATTCATGAAGCGCGTCCAGGACTTCTCGAAGCGGAGGTCCACCTTCCCGGTCGGGCCATTGCGGTGCTTGGCGATGATCAGCTCGGCCATGCCCTGCTTCTCCGGGGGCAGGTCCTTCTTGTTGGGCAGGGCATCCTCCCGGTGGATGAAGCCGATCATGTCCGCGTCCTGCTCGATGGCGCCGGACTCGCGGAGGTCGGAGAGCATGGGCTTGGAGTCGCCGCCGGCGCGCTTCTCGATCGAGCGGTTCATCTGGCTGAGCGCGATGACCGGGACGCCGAGCTCCTTGGCCAGACCCTTCAGGGAGCGGGACATCATGCTCACCTGCTGCTCGCGGGGCATCTGCCGGTCTCGCCCCCGGGCCTCCATGAGCTGCAGGTAGTCGACGACGATCAGGTCGAGGCCGTGGCTCTGGGCCAGCCGCCGGCACTTCGCACGCACCTCGGCGTGGGAGACGCCGGGGGTGTCGTCGATGAAGATGCGGGCCGCTGCAAGATCGTCCATGGCGGCCATCAGGTTCGGCCAGTCGTCGGCGCTGAGCATGCGGGCGTTGCGCAGCGTGCTGACGTCGATGCGGGCCAGGGAGCCGAGCATGCGCTGGGCGAGCTGCTCCGAGGGCATCTCCAGGCTGAAGATCATGACCGACGCGTCGGCCTTGAGCGCCACGTTGGTGGCGAGGTTGAGGACGAAGGAGGTCTTCCCCATCGCCGGGCGCGCGGCGATGACGATCAGATCACCCTTCTGCAGACCGTGGGTGATCTTGTCGAAGTCGTGGAAGCCGGTGGGCAGCCCGGTGACCGAGGCGTCGGAGTCCGCCGCGCGCTGGATCTCCTCGAGGGTGGTCTTGAGGACGTCCCGCATCTCGCGCACGGCGGACCTCGCCCGGATCGAGCGCACCTCCATGATCGAGCGCTCACAGTCCTCCAGGAATCCATCGACGTCGGTGACCCCGCGCAGGCCATCGGCCTCGATGCTCCGTGCGGCGTCGATCATCCGCCGGATCTGCGCCTTGTCGCGGACGATCGAGCAGTAGTGATCCACGTGCGCGGAGGTGCCGGCGCGCTTCATGAGCTCGGCGAGGGCCCGATTCCCCCCGATCTTCTCGTGCAGGCCCTCATCCTTGAGCCGCTGGTGCAAGAGGACCATGTCGAAGACGTTGTCGCTCTCGTACAGGGCCCGCATCGTGCGGAAGAGCAGGCCGTGCCGCTCCACGTAGAAGTCCTCCTCTGCCAGCTCCGCCTCGAGGACCCGGTCCATGCAGCGTGGGTCGACGAGGAGCGCGCTCAGCACCTCTCGCTCGGCGTCCACGGAGTGGGGCAGGGCGATGTCGCTGGGGAGCGGCGGCGGGGGCTCACGATCGTCGAAGGGCATCGGGGGATCGGCCTCGGGCGAGCTGTGGAAAAGGTGTGGATCCTCGCGGGCTTGCGAGGTGCGGATCCTGCGACCGCTCCGCCCACCTTGCCGCGGGGCCCCGCCCGTGTCTACCGTCGGGTGTGCCGGCCGCGCTCGTCCGGCGCATCCTTGAGGAGGCGGTGGAGCTCATGGTGGAGCGCTTGCTCGGTTGGACGATCAGCGATCGCTCGGCCCGAGAGCCCGTGATCTCTTCGCTCGGCGCCGATCTCGAGCTTGGGGCGGGACTGCACCAGGGGAGCTGGGGCGTCGGCTTCCACCACGCGGGTGAGATCCTCGTGAAGAAGGGGCCGGTGTCGCGCCCGCCCAGCGTCGCGCGCACACTCTGCGACGTGCCCGCGGCCCACGCGGTGCTCAGCCTCTCTTCGGAGCGCGCTGGCTCTCGCCAATTCCACCGGATCCAGCCGCTGCGTCATGGGCGCTGGCTCTTCGCCCTGAGCGGCGCCTCCAGCCTCGGCCGTGACTTCTTCGATGCCGCCAGCACCCGCCTCGACGGCTTCCTGACGCCCGGACGCTGGATGGACAGCATCACCGAGGCCGCCATGATGATCTTCATGCGCGCCTTGCACGCTGCCGGCGAGCTGGACCGGAGCGGCCTCGGGGAGCGAGGAGCGCTGCTGGGCTTGCGCTCGGGCGTGCAGCAGGTGCTCACCATGGCCGGCCGGGACGAGCTCGAGGGGACCGCCGCTTTCCTGCACGCGGAGGGCACCACCTGGGCCCTCAGCCTCGGCCAGCCCCTCTCGGTCCACGCGCTCGACGGCGCTCGGGTCTCGCGACTCCCCCGCCGCCACCGGCACGTCCGGGCGGCGCTCGTGACCACGGAGGCCCTCGGGCGAGAGCCGGCCCACGTGCTCACGGCCGGTTGGGGGGTCCGAGTCGGCCCGGACGCACGGCCTGAGCCTTTCGACCTCGCGGTGGCGTAGGTGCAGAGCCTACCGGCGACGCGCTGCTAGACGCTGAGCTGCAGGGCCGTGAGCAGGAGGGACGCGGCCTCCGCACCCACGTCGAAGCCGAGGCCGCGCAGGGTCCCCCGGGGATCCGCCGCCAATCGGCTCGCCGCGCCGAGGTCGCTCTTGAGGGCGCGGGCGATGCGGGGCCAGGAGCCGGAGAGGTCACGAGGCGTCTCGATGCGGTGGAGGCTCTGGCGGGGCATGGGTCGGCTCACGATGGGGTGGGACGTGTCGAACCCGGAAAGGGTCCATCGCCTTCCGCGGCGGGCCGCGATCGGGACTGCTCGTTGACCCGCTCGGACCCCCCTCTGTATAAGGTCGCGCCCCGGAGCCCCGGGGATCCAGCGCACCCGGTTTTCGGAGGGATTCCATGAACGTCGCCGTCATCGGAAGTGGCTATGTGGGCCTCGTGGCGGGCTCCTGCCTCGCCGAGCTGGGCCATCGGATCGTCTGCGTCGACAAGGACGAGGCGAAGGTCGAGGGGCTGCGCGAGGGACGCCTGCCTATCTACGAGCCCGGGCTCGAGGAGCTCCTGCCGAAGAACGTCGAGGCGGGTCGGCTCTCGTTCACGACAGACATCGAGACCGGGGTCGCCGGCGCCGAGGTGATCTTCATCGCCGTCGGCACCCCCATGGGCTCGGACGGTGGCGCCGACCTCGGCGCCGTGATGGCGGTGGCCGAGGCCATCGGCGAGGCGCTCGACGGGTACAAGGTCGTCGTCACCAAGTCGACGGTGCCGGTGGGGACCAACGAGGCGGTCCGCGACGCGATCGCAGGCCAGACCGAGCTGGACTTCGATGTGGTCTCCAACCCCGAGTTCCTGCGGGAGGGGGTGGCGATCCCGGACTTCCTCGATCCCGATCGCATCGTGCTCGGCCTCGAGTCCGACCGGGCGCGAGAGACCATGGAGCGCTTGTACGCGCCCCTCCTCGACAAGGGCGCCGCGCTCTTCGTCATGGGCATCCGCTCCGCGGAGCTCACCAAGTACGCAGCCAACGCCATGCTGGCCACGCGCATCTCGTTCATGAACGAGATCGCCAACCTCTGTGATGCCGTGGGCGCGGACGTGGAGCACGTCCGGGAGGGCATCGGCTCCGACGATCGCATCGGACCCAAGTTCCTCCGGGCCGGAGTCGGCTTCGGCGGGAGCTGCTTCCCCAAGGATGTGCAGGCCCTCCTGCATACGGCGTGGAAGGCTGGCACCCACCTGCACGTCCTCGACAGCGTCGAGCAGGTCAACGTTCTGCAGAAGCGGCGGATGGTGGAGATCATCCTGAGGGAGCTGGGCCAGGATCTCAGTGGCCGGCGGTTCGCGATGTGGGGGCTGGCGTTCAAGCCCGATACCGACGATATGCGTCGCGCGCCCTCCATCGACATCGCCCGAGGGCTCCTCGACAAGGGCGCCACGGTCGTCGCCTTCGATCCAGAGGCGCTCGAGACCGCGTACGCGGAGCTCGGAGACAGCATCGAGTATGCCGACGACGCCTACGAGGCGCTTCGTGGGG
>CAZEHU010000159.1:4195-6561 GCA_964511605.1 uncultured Myxococcales bacterium | reverse complement strand
CCGAGAGCGTCACGAAGATGCCCAAGTTGAAGGGCCGCTGCCGGGGCGACTATCCACGCGCCCTGAAGGCCGCGGGCGTCGAGGGCACGGTCATCCTGCGGCTCATCGTGGACGAGGAGGGCAAGCCCACGAAGATCGAGCTGGTCAAGGGCCTCACAGCCGGCCTGAACGAGGCCGCCATCGCTACCCTCCAGAGGTGCCGCTTCCGGCCGGGCACCAAGGACGGCCAGCCCGTGGCGACCCAGCTCAGGAGCTTCAAGGTGCACTTCTACCTGGATGATGAGTAGGACGCGCAGGACTCCCTGCTCAGCGGGACGCTCTGGAGCCCGAGGGCGGACCGAGTCCCTCCACTCCGGCCTTGATCGCCTCCAGATCCTGCCGGCAGGCCTTCTCGGTGGCTCCCTTGAACATCCACCCCATCAGCGCGCTCATCACCTTGGCGCCGAGGGTCTCCGGGCGGCCCTCGAAAGCGAAGGTGAGGGTGGAGCCTTCGCCCTCCGCGGCGGGGTCCACCTGGTAGCGCGTCAGGTAGTGAGCGCCGTGGTTGTGGGCCTCGAGGAGGTAGGAGCGCCCAGGCTCGAGCTCGATGACCTCCATGGTCTCGGAGGCCTCCTTGCCGAAGAGGACTCGGGTCTCGGTGAAGCGGGTTCCCACGCCGAAGGGTCCTTCGGTGTGGACCTCGCACGCGCTGACCGAGGGGATGACCTCCGGGCGGCCGGAGATGTCACAGAGGGCCGCGAAGACCGCCTCAGCGGGCGCGGAGATGGACTGGGTGACGGTGATCTTCATGCTCGAGGCTCCCACAGCGTGCGGATGGCGCCGGCGCGTCGATCGCCGATGGGCGGGTCATCACCGGCGTGCAGGGACGCTTGCCCGAGGGACCCTACTTCGGCTCGATGGGATGCTTCTTCGAGCGGCCCCACGCCACGAACCCCGCCAGACCGCCGAGCACCACGTTGGGCCCGATCATCGGGAGCTCACCGAGGGAGATGTGCAGCCCTGCCGCGGCCAGCATCGTCAGGACGAGGCCGAGCGCCGCGAGCACGGTCAGCTTCGGCATGATGCGCGTGGCGGAGGGGAGGACGAGGCCGAGGGCGCCGAGGATCTGTGTGATGGCGGCGAATTTCGGGACCCAGGGGGGCACGGCGCTGACCCAATTCATGCCGTTGGCGATGAGCTCCTCGGGGGGCGTGACGAGCTTCATGCCCCCGAACATGAGGAAAGCGAGCGCGAGGAGGATCTGTACGGCCCAGAGTGCTTTGTGCATGGGCGGACCGTAGCGGAGCGGGTACGAATCGGCGAGCCGTGTCTGCCGGATCGATGCGCACCTGAGCGCAAATCACCGTTGTCCCGGGGGCCGCCGGACACGACACGCCCCCAGGACATCATGGTCGCACAGAGGTCTCGGCCCGTGGCTCGGCATCGCCTCCGAGCTCCATGTTGGTGTATCCTCGGACCCGTGGAGCGCCTCCCCGAACACCTCCGCCACGCGTTCTGGAACGTCGATTTCGATGCCATCGATGCCGAGGAACAGTCCAGCAGCGTATTGGCCAGGGTCCTCGAGTTCGGGACCATCGTAGACGTACGCTGGGCCCTGGCTCGGTACGGAGAAGAGCCCATTCACGAGTTCCTGGCCACTAGCGCGCACCCGCTGATCAGCGATCGGACCATCCAGTTCTGGCGCGCGTGGTTCCGAGCCGAGGAGGAGACGTGGAGGAGGCCTCCCGCCTGGCGGAAGGACAGCGCCGCGCCCCGGCCAGGCTGAGCGCCGTACCGGAAGCGACGGAGCTCTATCTGGCAAGCGGAACGGCGGTAGCGCTCCACCTCGGTCACCGTCGCTCGATCGATCTCGACCTGTTCACCTCCAAGGACGTCCCGGATACGGAGCGACACAAGCGCGCCATCCTCGTGTGCTGCCCCGACGCCCGCCTGCTGGCGGACGGGACCGCGACCTCGAGGCTGGAGTTGGAGGGCGTCCCCATCGACCTCGTCGCATACCCCTATCCTCCACTGGAAGCCCTCGAGGAGGGGCCATCGGGCATCCCCATCGCGAGCCCCCTGGACCTCGCGGTGATGAAGCTCGCCGCGATCGCGCGCCGTGGGCTCCGAAGGGACCTGTGGGATCTGAAGGTCCTCGTCGAGGGCCCTGTAGCACTCCGGGAGTGCGCGCAGGCCTACACCAAGCGATACGGGCGTGCCGCCGCGGACCTCTACCACGTCTCTCGGGCGCTCACCTGGTTCGAGGACGCGGAGGCGGACGACCTCTTCCCGGCGGGGCTCTCGGAAGCGGGCTGGGAGGACATCAAGAGGTTCTGGCGCGAGCGAGCCAGGGAGCTGATCACGGAGAGCTGATGGTCGGAGGGCAG
>CAZEHU010000159.1:0-4185 GCA_964511605.1 uncultured Myxococcales bacterium | reverse complement strand
CCTAGAGGTACTCCGCCGCATCGAAGGGGCACGCCGAGACGTCCCCGACGGTCTCCCCCTCGTAGATGTCCCCTCCCTCCAGGTTCGCGATCTCCTGGAGGTAGGTCAGCCCGAAGACCTCGTCCCAGCACTCCGAGTGCTCCCAGGAGGCGACGGGGGGATCGACCAGGGGGAGGTCGCCGCCGGTGACCCGGACGTCGCCGCGTCCCGCCGCGGAGCCGATCCAGCGGGCGTGGACGGCCACGTCCTCGATAGCGTCGAGGTCGGCGTTGTCGGGATCGTCAGCGTGCACGTCGGTGCGGAGGTGGAACTGGAAGGAGCCGGACTGGTCGGCGAGCTCGCGGTACGTGTAGGTAGCCGTCACCGGCTCCTCCATGTGCTCGTCCTGGAACTCGACGAAGGTCGTATCGACGGCTTTGCCCTCCCCAGCGGTATCCCAGTCGAAGGTGATGGCGCCCGTGGTGGTCTTGGTGGGGTCGAGGTCGGACTCCGCGCTGAAGTCGAGGGTCATCACCCCGTCGGACTCGGAGGCGCCGTCCGCGCCCTCGAAGCTGCCGGCGAGGAGCGGGGCGAAGGTATCGTCGTCCGAGCCCTTGAGCTTCACGTCGAGGGAGAAAGCGAAGGTCGCTGTGGCCGTCCGCGTCAGGGTGAAGCGGATGGTTGTGGCGCTCAGGGTCGGGGTGAAGGGCCCCCACACGTAGCCGTCGTCGACGCGCTCGGTGAAGGGGTTGGCCGTGATCTCGTCGACGAGGCCCAGGAGCGCCAAGGTCCAGCCGTTGATCTCTCGTGCGGTCCCGATGGTCTCGAGGAACCAGCGGCCATGGTCCTCGTGGCTGTCGGCCTTGAGGGCCTGCTGGCTCGTCACGAGCGCCTCGTCCTCCGCGCCGGGCACATCGAGGCGCACGATCTCCGCGCTCGGGATCGCCGCCGCGAACGCCTCGGGCAGCGTGTGATCCTCGGCCTCGCAGGCGGGGGCGAGCACCACCAGGGCGGTGAGGAGGAGGACCAGGGGGGGGGCGGCGAGGGGGGCGAGCTTATGCATGGCGGGACGGTACCAGACGGGGCGCCGAGGATTCACGCCGGCCGGCCCCATCGGCGGCTTGTGCCCCGTGCGATCGATCATCGCCTCGCCGCTTTCGGACGGTCTCAGCCGCGCGCCCCGCAGAGCGGGCCGCGGGGGCGGCTGATCGGAAGACCTCCGCGGATCGGCGCGAGACGGGTAGGATGGTGTCGTGGACGAGGACCTCCATCGACGACTAGCGACGTGGGCATCCGAGCGGCCGGAGGTCGATGCCCTGCTGCTCTACGGCTCACGTGCGCGCGAAGACCACCACGAGGGCTCGGACTGGGACTTCGCGGTGCTGCCGGCTCCCGGGCAAGACGTGGACCGCTTCGCCCTCTACATGGAGCTCGGCGACCTCCTCGAGACCGATCACGTCGACGTGGCGAACGTGGAGCGGGCCTCTGGCCTCCTACGCTACCACGTGGCCCGGGACGGGTTGCTCCTCTTCGAGCGGGAGCCCCGGATCTTCGAGGCGTTCACCCTGCGCGCGCTTCGCCATTGGTTCGATATCGCGCCGATCGTCCGCGCCGAGCGCGACGCCCGCTTCCGGCGATGGGGGAGCGCCAGTCCCGAGCCCTCCGGGAATCCCGGTGTGTCGAGGACCGGTGTGGTAGGGACCCCGTGAGCCTCTTCGATCCAGACACCCTCGGCGAGAAGGCCGATCACGTCGACCGGCACCTCGAGCGCGTGGCCGAGATGCTGCCGGAGGATCCAGCGCAACTCACCGCGGCCAGCGCGGCGTCGGATGCGGTGATCCTGCATCTGTGGCAGGCCGTACAGATCGTCCTCGATCTCGCCACGGCGGCCTGCGTACGACTCGGTACGGGCTCGCCGCCGACCTACGGCGAGGCCTTCCGCCTGCTCGAGCGGGCCGGAATCCTGGAGGCCGAGCTCGCCGAGCGCCTGGTTCGCGCGGCCGGCTTCCGGAACGCGGTGGCGCACGCCTACCACGACCTCGATCTCGAACGGATCTGGCATGCCGCGCGCGTCGGCCCCGACGACCTGCGGGCCTTCCTGGCGAGGATGTACGACCTGGGAAGCGAGGGAAGGCCGGTCCGGTAGGTCTCCACCCTTCACCTTCGGGGTCGCTTTGGGCACCCTCGGGGCATGCGCTCCCTGCCGACCTCTCCGCTCGTCCTCGCAATCGCCCTCCTCGCGCTCGTCCTCGTGGCGAGCCCGGCCTGTGAGGAGGGGCCCACCTTCGTCGAGAAGGAGCCTGGCAGCTCGTCCGGCTCCTCGGGCGAGGGGCTGCCGACCGGCAGCGGCGGGGAGGCCGGGGAGGGTCGTGGATCGAGCGGCTCCGGCGGCACGGGCTCGACGGGGAGCGGCGGCACATCCGAGCCCGAGTCCACGGGGTCCTGCGAGGACTACGAGGAGAGCGTCTATGGCTGCGAGGGGATCTGCGGCGAGGTCACCCACAAGTGCGAGCCCTGCTCCTGTGACTCCGCCTGCGACGACTACCTGGACTGCTGCGACGACTACGACGAGGTCTGCGCCGAGGAGGAGCCGGAGCCCGAGGTCCTGGACGAGGACGGCTTCCCCGACCCCTTCGAGCCCAAGTTCCTCAGCTACGGCGACTGCCGCGGCATGGCCAAGAGCGAGGCGGGCCTGTGCGATACGGAGGACTGCGAGGGCATCGTGAAGGGCTCCTCGAGCTACTGCGAGACCCAGGACTGCAAGGGCCTCGCGGACTGGAACGACTCGAAGTGTGGCTCGAAGTTCTGCAAGGCGCTCGTCAAGGACGAGGAGGGCCTCTGTCCCAACATGGACTGCCGAGCCATGGTCCGCGAGGACAAGTCCATGTGCCAGTCGGCCCAGTGCAAGGCGCTGGTGCAGAAGAGCTCCTCGCACTGCCCGAGCAGTTGAGGGGCGGGAGCGACCGCCTCCTAGCGTCTGGAGTCGCTCGGGCCTGTCTTCACGCACTCCTCGTGGTAGCGCTCGGTCTGGCCCTGGCCCCGCAAGCGTGGGCAGGAGCCCCGTGCGACTCGGGCGGATGGGCGGAGGACTTCGCCGAGCAGGTCGTCGAGGTGGAGGTGCTGGGCTCCGGCGAGCGGGATGGCAGCTTGGTCCTGCGCCTCCTCGTCGAGGGGCACGACGGACCGGTCGCGCTGGCGGTGGGGCGCGCCGAGGGAGGGATTCACTGGGCGCTGGCTGCGGAGCAGGCTGTGGCCGAGGGCGTGGAGGCCGAGGCGGGCCAACGCGCGGAGCGGGTCGCTAGCCACTCGGAGGCGCTGGCGGGCTGCCCCCTCCGGGATCTCTCCGCGGTCCAGGGCGCGGCGGCTCGGGAGGTGGTGGATATGAGGGCGCCCCCCGTGATGGCGCCGGGCAGCGAGCATCGGACTCGCAGCCGGGATCCGTGGTCGCGGCGCTACGTCCACTTCGTGCTGCCGGCGTTGTGGGTGCTGCTGCTGCTCGCGGGGGCGTTCGCCCTCTGGGGGAGGAGGAGGGCGCTCGCCTGGGAGGAGTTGCGGTGGGTCGCCGGCGCCGTGGGGCTGCACGTCGCGCTGATGCTCTTCCTGGCGCCCGGGGGCCCGGGTGACATCGCCTTCAACCTCTCGATGATCCACCGGCCGCCCGCGGAGCTCACGGACTTCGGGCTCTATGGTCGGACCCCCGAGGCGCTCATTGTGCTCCTGCTCGGCCCGCTGGTGGCTCCGAGCGAGTTCGTGATCATGGGTCTCAGCGGGGCGCTGGCCGCGGGGTCGATCCCGCTGATCGGGGCGCTGGCGCGCCAGCTCGGTCTCGGGCAGGTGGGGCAGCGCGTGGCGATGCTCGGGCTGGCCACGCTGCCGCTACACGTACGCTTCGGGCCCACCTACAACCGCTACATGTTCGTGATCGGCCTCGTGCTCGTGGGCTGGGTGCTCCTGCTCGTGTGGCTCGAGCGGCGGCGCTCGTCGGATCTGGTGGGCTCGTTCTGTGCGCTCACGCTCGCGCCCCAGGCGAGGCCAGACGCTCTCCTCCTGCCGGCGCTGACGCTGCTACTGCTCCTGGCGCTGTGGGGCGATCAGCGACGAAGAGGGCAGATCAAGGCGGCCCTCACGCCCTTGGTGGTAGCGGGCGTGCTGCACGCCGCTGCGCTCGCTCTGCCGCTGCGCTCGGTGCTGGAGCGTGCGCTGGCC
>CAZEHU010000158.1:0-6565 GCA_964511605.1 uncultured Myxococcales bacterium | reverse complement strand
GGGAGCAGTCCCCCACCAGCAGGGGGCGAACCCCGCGGACGTCGAGGAGGCGCCGGTACCGCGCGAGGACCTCCTAGAGGGGGACCTGGCGGCCCTCCGCCGGGGCAGTCTCCGCGCCGCGCCGGGCGCCAGAGCCGGAGCGAGCGGGAGGTGCTCCGTCGGGGTCGGGTCCGCCGAGGTCGTAGGGCTGGCCCGAGCCCGCCTCGTCGTCACCTCCCAGCTCTTCCTCCAGGGCCGAGGTCCACCGCTCCGCGTCGCGGCGGCTCGCGAAGCGGAGCCCGTGGCGGGGGCCCCAGCAGGCCCGCGCGTCGAAGTCGGGGAGCTGATCCCAGAGCAGGCGTGGGAGGGTCACGTAGTCCGCCCCCGCCCCGGACCAGAAGAGGTCTCTGGTCTGGCCGTAGAGCACGAGGCCCTCGCGGACCTGCGCTTCCCTCTGCACGGCGTCGAGCCACTGAGGTGTGCTGCCACTCATCGCGAGCCTCCCTTGCTGCGAGTCCGGCCGCCTCGGGGGAGTCCCCTCGCGCCAGCCTTGATCTCTTCGGGCGCCTTCCAGACCACCTGCGGGGGCCCGAGCTTGACGCCGAAGCGCTCCTCGAGCTGGACCTCGACGGCCTCCAGGTCCTCGGCGCAAGCCCGTCCCTGGTAGCCGTCGAGGTCGAAGTGGGTGTGGCCGTCGAGGGCCACCTCGAAGCGGGCGCGCCGGCCGGAGGCGAGACGCCCCTCGAGCACGACCGTCCCCTCGCGCAGGCGCGGCCCGACGATGACGAAGCCCAGCTCCCGGAGGGACTCGACGAGGGCTCGGAGGACCTCGCGCCGGCAGCGCTCCTCGTGCACCGCCTCGGCGATCTGGTGGCTGGCCTCCAGGGCCGCCTCCTGCTCTCGCTGGGCGGTCGCGAGCTCCCCCTTCTGGGCGAGACGGAGCGCTCGGGCGGCGCTCCGGCGCGCGGCGCTCGCGGCCTCTCGCTCTGCCTCGCGGGCGCTGACCTGTGCTACGACCTCGAGCTGAGCGGCGCGAGCCGCCGCCACGGCCTCCGTTTGCCTCTGAGACCACTGCCGGGCCTCGGACTCCGCCTCGGCGATGGCGTGCTGCACCTGGAGGTGGAGCTCCCGGAGGCGGGGCAGCGCGGTGTCGGGATCGCTCTCGGTGAGCGTCCTGGCCTCCGCGAGCGAGGGCACGATTCCCCCTAGCGTGGCGGCGGCGAGCTGCTGGACCTCCGCCTCGCGGACGCTCCGCAGGGCCTCCTCACAGGCCTGGTGGACCCGCTCGCAGGTCTCGCGGACCTGCTGGAGGCGGAGCCTCTCCTTGCGCTCTTGCTCGAGCTGGAGTCGTCGATGTCCGGATACGCTCATGGTCTCCTCCATGGGTTCGTTCTTCCCTTCTGCCGGGTCCTTCCGCGGCCGCGGGGAGCCTTTGGGCCGCGGGGCCGGGGACGCGACACCTTCCCCGTCGCGCCGCCGGGCCAGCGGCGCCGGGCCTCCTCGACGGCCAGCCGGCCGGCGAGCTCCACGTGCTCGGTGCCCTCGTCGTGCCGCAGCAGGACGGCCGCGGCCAGGAGCCCGTCCTGGCCGTCGACCAGCAGGAGGCTCCCCTCCTCTTCCCGCTCCACCTCGACGGCGCGCACGCCCCGTGACGCGGCACGCGTGAAGGCAGCGCGCACCTTGTCGTTGCGGAGCCACAGGGCGTGGACGCGGGCCTCTTGCTTCGCTCCATCGAGGAGCTCCAGGGCCCAGGTCTCGGCGTCGCGTGCCGAGAGGCTGGAGGTGGTCGCCGGCTGCCAGGCCTCCCAGGAGAGGCGAGGCAGCCCCTCGCCGTCTCCGTCCAGGTCCCAAGCGTCGCTCAGCGGCGTTCGGGAGAGGAGGCCCGCCTCGAAGAGCGCAGAGACCCGGATCAGCGCCCGCGCCTTCGGGGGGAGGTCGGGGCTGCGCACCTGGAAGGCGCCGGCCCGGATGTGGACCTCCACGCGGACGTCCCGGTAGCGGGTGGTGGGCGCCCCGCCCTCGCGAACCTCGGAGCGGCGGATGAAGCCGCCCCCTTCGACGAGCTCGGGGCAGAGGGTCTGGACCGTGCGGCGGACGAGGTCGATGCCGACGCGGGACGGGGGCGCGGGCACGGGCGTAGCACCCGGGAGGGGCCTGGTCGGGCTGGCGCTCGACTTCTTGGGGCAGGGCACCGGCTCGCGGGTCCAGGCGTCCACAGCGAGCTCGAGCCCCTGGCGCGCCGGCGCGCCGTCGATCTTCCCGAGCCGGAAGAGCTTGCGCCCGCGCGGCGTGAGCTGGCCTTGGAGCGTGCCGCCGCCGGGGTCCGAGGACACGGCGGGGCCGATCTTCGCAGCGCCGAGGTCGACGACACTCTGCACGGCCTCGTGGAGGAAGGGCGTATCACCGAGACCAAGGAGCTCGGACGCCTCCACGAGGGTCGGGGGAGGAGCGAGGGCCTCCTCGAGGACCCGCAGCGCGGCCCACTCGATCACGGTCATCCTCCGCGGATGGACCACCTCCAGGGTGAGGGGGTAGACGTGGAGGGGCCACGAGTGGCGCACCTGTGCCCAGGAGCCGTTCGTGGTCCTCGGGCGCCGAGCCTTCGCTCGGCGGCTACGTCGAGACCTGCCGGCCATGCCGCCTCCCCCCCGCCTGGTCGGCGAGCTCCATGATCTTCGAGTACGCGGGGACATCCCGAATCTCACCACCCTCGACGGGGGGAAGCGGGACGAGGGCGCCACGCCATGTCTCGCGCGCCGCGACGATGACGAGCAGGTCGCGGGCACGGGAGAGCGCTACGTTGATGCGCTGGAAGGCCCGCGAGAAGCTGCCGAGGCGCCCGCCCTTGCAGGAGCGAACGAGGCTCACGACGACGATGGCCTGCTCCATCCCCTGGAAGCGGTCGACGGTGTCGCAGCGCAGGTCCATCGTCCCGAGCTCGGCCGGGTGGGCGCGCTCGAGCCGGCGGACCGCCTTACGGAGCTCGCCGAGCTGGGCGCCGTAGAGGGTGATGACGCCGACCTCCTTCCTCCCGCGCTTGGCGCCGTAGCCCTGCTGGAGGAGGGCGCAGCCGAGGCGCACCAGGAGCCCCTCCACGAGCTCCACCTCGCGCCGGTGGACCTTGGAGCTGCCACGCTGCTCCTCGTAGCTGGGCCGGCCCTCGTTGTCCCGAGACGAGTCGATCCACAGGAGGTGCTGGCCGGGCTCGACGAGTGCGCCCCCGCTCGCGTCCGGCACCTGGAGCCCGTGGGCGGAGGCGGCGGCGCGCTGCTCCGCGTCGGGGCCGGCCACCAGGCGGTCGTCGTAGAAGACGTTGGTGGCCGCCATGATCGTCGGGTGCATCCGGTACTGGGTCCACAGGCTGGCGCGCAGGGGGGCCGGGGCGGAGGCGAAGAGCTCCTCGAAGAGGCTCGCGGTCACCATCGAGCGGAAGCCCTCGAAGCGCTCGCGGGAGATGGCCGCCCCCTTCCCGCCCTCGGCCTCCTCCTCGAAGGAGACGTCCCGGTGGGGGAACATAGGCGGGAGCTGGCGGTGATCCCCCACGAGGATCGCCTTGCGGCCGAGGAGCAGGGGCAGGAGGAGCTCCGGGGGGGTTGCCTTGCTGACCTCGTCGACGATCACGACGTCGAAGGGCTGGGAGGTCGGCCCGCTGCAGTGCTCGGGCTTCCCCGCCTCCAAGCAAGTCATGCCTACGACGTTGGCGCGCTGGTGGTACGTGGGCTCGAGGAGACGGGCGGCCTCCTCGTCCGCCGACTCCAGGTGCCGGCACCAGTCCTGCTGGATCGAGCGCCAGCGGCGCGCGGGGCCGAGGGTCTTGCGGGCCTGCCGTCCGGCGCGCTGGACGGCCTTGGAGGCGAGCTCGAGGGAGGAGTCCGTGGGCGGCTGCGGGTCCTCGCTGCGACAGGTGTGGCTCCAGGTCTCGGCCCAGGCCTCGCGGTGGCTCCCCGTGGACTCCTCGCTGCTCCTCGTCCTGGCGCGGGCGGCCTCGAGGGCCGAGAGGGAGGCGTCCTGCTCGCGTCGGACGGCCCGGACCTCTGCGGTGAGGCCCCCGAGCTCCGTCTCCAGGCCCTGCGCCGCCGCCATCCAGCGCTCGCGCAGCTCGGCCAGCTCAGCCTCGGCGAGCTCTACCTCCGTGAGATGGCCCTGCGCCCACTCGAGGCCCTCCTCGATGGCCGAGGTGCTCTCCGGGCCAGGCGAGAGAGCGTCGGCCAGGACGTGGAGGGCGTGCGGAGCCTTCGGAAGATCCCTCAGTGCCCGGCCGATCGCGCCGGTGTGCGCGTTCCAGCCGGAGGCCTCGAGCCTGCCGATGCGACGGTTGACCTTGCCGAGCCTCTCGAGGCCCTCGGCGTCGTGCCGGTCCACGAGGGCTCGCTTCTCGGCGCGGAGCTCGTGGAGCTCCTGGGCGGCGGCGTGGTCGGCGGCGCCTCCCAGCTTCGCGCTCTCGAGCGCGCGGCGTAGGTTGGCGAGGGGGGAGCGCGAGGCGCGGGCGCGGTCCAGGGTGTCCAGCCGCTCGGGGCTCGGCTGGTCGGCGAGCAGTTCATGGTCCTGAGCGGGCGGGGTGCGGGGCCGCGCTCCCGCGCCGTCGGCCCAGCGCGCGAGGGCCTGGAGCTGCTCCCGGTGCCGGGCGAGGGTGGCTTGGGCTTCGGAGACCTCGTCCGCCGCTTCTCGCGCCTGCTCCCAGCGTTCGTGCGCTTGCTGCTCCTCTTCCCCAGCAGCCGCCAGCGCGTCGAGGGACGCAGCGTGGTCGCGGTGGATCTTCTTGAGCCTTCGGAGGGCGTCGCGCTGCTGGGTGAGGGCCTCCTCCTCGGCCTCGCCGGCCGCGACGCGCTCGCGGCAGAGGCTCGTGATGTCCTCGAACCAGCGCGAGACGACCCGACTGCCCATCAGGTCGCGGAAGGCCTCATCGACCTTCTCGACCTTCGCCACACGCAGGGGGCGAATCGCGGGTGTGCGTGGGAGCCGGGCCAGGACGTTGTCCACCGCGAGGTTCGACTGGGAGGCCACGAGGACGCGCCGGCCCGACAGCGCCAGGCGGCGGCAGATCTGTGCGATCACGGTGGTCTTCCCGGTCCCCGGGGGGCCCTGGATCAGGCAGAGGTCGGGCGCTGCGAGGGCTTTGGCCACCGCCTCGATCTGGCCGGTGTTGAGGGCGGCGGCCGGATCGGCTCCCGCCTCGATCTCCGCCCGGATCTCCGCCCGGATCTGCGCGACCTCTGCCGGGTCGGGCAGGCCCGCGCTCGCGGCGTCGAAGAGCCAGTCGGCGAGCAGGGGCGAATGACCCTGGTCGCGCTGCAGGCGACCGACCCCTCCCTGCATCCGCGCGATGGGCGCGAGGTCCGCGCTCAGGTTCTCCACGAGCTTCCCGGAGTCCGGGAAGGTGCCGGACTCGAGGAGGCGCCGCGCGCGCTGGTCGAGGTTCACGCGGAGGATCCGGTGTTCCTGCTCGAGCTGCGCCCCACTCCAGGTGCTCCCCTCGCGGGAGCGCCGGCCGACGATGGCTTCGATCTCCAGGGTGCCCCGCGCGCGCTGGCGCCGCTTCTGCCGGCCGGTGCCCCGCCGGACGCCTGGCGAGTCCTCGAGCCCGGCGGCCTCGGAGGTGGAGTCGTCGCCGTCCGACTCGAGGGCAAGCTCGAGCTCGGTCCCTTCGATTCGCTGGTCCCCCCTCCTTCGCTTGCACTCGCCCAGGGCTCGGCCCGACACCAGCAGCTCCAGGGTGTGCTCGTCGACTCGTCGCCACCCTTCGTAGGCGAGCCGAACCCGCCGTCCCTCGACGAGGGCCCGGTGCCAGACGAGGTACGCCTGCCAGGGGGCCAGGCGCTCGGCCGTTCGAGCTCGCCGGAGGGGGAGGACGTTGAGCGCGTCGAGGTCCTCCCGGCTCATGTAGCGGTCCTCCGCGGACCAGCGGACGGTGCCCACGAGGCGGGCCTCGAAGGGCCGCGGGCCGACGTGGGGCACCAGCTCCACGCGACGAACGACAAGGCGACGCTGTTGTCTCTGGACCCGGAGGGCGAGGGCGTGGCCCCCCACTGCTGCGGCCTTCGCCCGCGGCCCCTCCGAGAGCGGCCGCAGCGCGAGGTCGAGGTAGTGGTGCTCCACGTTGCGTCGCGACTCCGCGTTGGAAGCGTAGAGCGTCGCTACCAGCCCTTCGGGCCAGAGCGTCTCGAAGTAGGAGCGGAGCAGCTCGTGCTCGGAGCCTCCTCGAGCCTCCGCTTGCCCAGCGTCCCTCGACCCTTCGCCCCACGCGGCGAGGAAGTCCCTCGCAGGCCGACAGAGCTTCCCTCCGTCTCCCAGGTCCAGGACGAGCTCGGCGAGCTGGACGTCCGGGAGCGCGGGGTGGGGAGGGCGAGGAGGGGTGGCGGTCATGGCCTCTCGGGGTCCGGTGGGTGCCGAGAAGAGCGCGGAGATCGGGTGATCTGACAGTTGAGGGCCATTCGGGGCTCGAAGAGGGGGGAACGCCCCCGATAGGGGACGTTCAGGGCCATTCGGGGCTCGAAGAGGGGGGAACGCCCCCGATAGGGGACGTTGAGGGCGATTCGGGGCTCGAAGAGGGGGGAACGCCCCCGATAGGGGACGTTCAGGGCCATTC
>CAZEHU010000157.1:0-6567 GCA_964511605.1 uncultured Myxococcales bacterium | reverse complement strand
CTCGCGTCCATCGATCTCGGGGAGCTCGAGGTCCAGGAGCTCGTCCTGGACCTCGAGCGGGTGGAGCTCATCGAGCTCCGCGACAGCGCCGTCAGGCGCCGGACCACTCTCGGCCCCCTGGGCCTCTCGGCGAAGCTCGACGCGGGGGGGGGCACCTGGACGGCCGATCTGGACCTCGGCGGCGAGCCTGGCTCGGCACCTCGCCTCGGCTTGGCGGTGGTGGAGCCGGAGCCGCCCTCCGGACCGGGGCGTCGCTCCCTCGAGGCCGAGCTCCGCCAGCTCCTCCGCGTGGACAGCGCCGGCAGCGTCGAGGCGGACCTGGACCTCACGGTCCACGACCAGGACCTCCTCGCGCCCTGGCCCCTCGCGGAGCCGCTGCTCGACCTGGACGCTCGCGTCGACTTCCGACCCGAGGCTCGCTCGACGCGGCTCGAGCTCGAGGGCCTGAGGCTGTCCGGAGGCGCGGTAGAGGCGAGGGCCATCCTCGACCTTCCCGATCCTGCCCCGGGCGCTCCCTCCGCGCCGAGGCTCGAGTCCGCCAGCGGGCATATCGATCTCGCCGCGCTCCGCGGTCTGGCGGCCCTGGTGGCAGGTGGCCCCCAGGTCGAGGAGCTCGAGCGGGCCACCCTGACCTGGAAGGTCGAGGAGCTGATCCCCGATCCGAGCGGCGCGACGCCCGGCACCGGTCACGTGCAGGTCGGCCTCCCCCTTGGCCTCGGGGTCCTCGCGCTGGGATCACGCTCGATCAGGGTGGAGGGGGTGGAGCTCTCCCTCGGTGCCCTCGCGAAAGGCGCCGAGGGCCTCGACGTCGATGCTCGCCTCCGAGCCTCTCGGATCACGATAGAGGGGCGCGAGGAGCCGCTCCAAGCCACCGCGACGGGGCTGGACCTGCACGTGGAGGTCCCCGGTCTCCAGCCACCCTCGGAGGCTCGGGCTCTGCCCTCCTGGCGCGAGACCCTCTCGGCCAAGCTCTCCCTGAGCGAAGCGAGCGTGGACCTGGGAGAGGCCGCGGCGAGCCTCGAGGGCCTCACGCTCGACGCCCGCGTAGAGCCGCCCACGGAGGGGCTCCTGCCTCTCTCGACAGACCTCCAGATCGCTCTGGCGTCCGCCTCCTTCGAGAGCCCTGAGGCCCGCGCCGTCGCCCAGGCGACGAGCCTCACCGTCGCCGCGCGCTTCAACGAAGAGGGAGCGTTGGAGAGCACCTCGACCCTGCGCGCGGACGCCCTCTACGCCACGCTGCCCGAGGCCGAGCAGCAGGTGGCGCTCCGGGACGTGGACCTCCAGGTCAGGACGACGGGCGTCGGGCCGGACGTTGCGCTTCCCCTGCCCAGCGCGGGCCGGGTCGTGCTCGCCGGCACGCTGGGGCAGGTGAGGGCCAGGAGCGCCGACCTCGCCCTGAGCGCCGGGGGTCTCGAGCCCGGCCTCCGTGCCTCTCTGGAAGGCGGTCCTCCCTACGAAGCGACGCTGTCGCTGGCTCTGAGCTCGGCCGCCATGGTGGACCCGCTGAGCTTCGCGGAGGGACGCGACGAGGTGCTGGCGGGGGTGGGAGAGCTCGAGGTCGCCCTCGAGCTCTCCGAGGCCATCCCCGACCTCGAGGCGCCCGATCGCAGCCGAGCGGCGGCCCACCTGACCCTCCGAGGGGCGGGGCTCGACCTGGACGTCCGGGTCGACAAGGCCCCCGAGCGAGCCGCCCTGAAGCTCGCCCTGGAGGCGGGGAGCCTCGCCGGCCTGGCACGTGCGCTTCCCCGCTCGGTGCGCGCTCTGCTGGGCCCGCGACCGTCCGCTGCGCGGTTGGAGGTCTCGAGTGATGTGGTCGCCACGCGCCTCGCCACCCCGAGCTCGGCACACATCGTCCACCGCACCCGCCTCGAGGGCTCCGGGCTCGACCTCCGGCCGCCGGGGACGCGGATCGCCCTCCCTCGTCTCGAGGCGGACCTGCAGGGCAAGGGCGGCGCGCGGGCGCACGAGCTCGAGCTCTCCTTCCGGTCCCAGTCCCCGCGGGTCGGCGCCCACGGCCTCTCCGGGCCCCTCGCGGGAGTGGTGCGGCTCGACGCGAGCCTCATTCGGCCGCGCCTCGACCTCCAGCTCGACCTCGAGGGTCCAGGGGGGCTCGACCTCGATGCCCTCGTCAAGGCGACCTTCGCACGCTCGACCGGCACCCTGGACTACGAGCTCTCCTTGCAGTCGAGCGGGCTGGCTCCCCTCGCCGACCTGCTGCCCCCGGACCTGCCCTCGATCGACCTCGCGGGACTCGGGATCTCCCTTGGGGCCAAGGGCCGCGCGACCGGGGCCTTCAGGGGCCTGAGCGCCCAGGGGGTGCCACGGCTCGCGCGCGATCCGCTGGGCGCCCTCTCGGGCGGGGGGACGCTCCAGGCCACGGTCAGCGGCCTCCGGATCGAGGACGAGGAGCTTCGGGTGGCCTCCGATGCGCTCGCGCTCTCCCTGAGCCACGAAGCCGACCACGGGACCCTCGACGCCGACGCCCAGCTCGCGGTCGGCGCAGCCGAGCTGCGTCTCGGCGAGGAGGGGCCGGAGCGGCAGCGCTTCGACGTCTCCGGGCTCGCCCAGCGAGTCCTCGTTCACGCGGAGGGGCTGGGCTCCGCGGGGCCGGCCAAGGTTGGCGCAGAGCTGAAGGTCGCGCTCGCTCGGCTCGAGGTGGAGCCGTCGCTCCCGTTCGGCATCGGTGATCTCTCTGTCGAGGGCCGGATCGAGCTCGAAGACCAGGGCCGCCTGCGGGTCGAGGGCCTCAGACTCCACAACGCTCGCTCAGGTACCGAGGTCGAGATCACCTCCGCCGTCGAGCTGCGGGCCGACACGGGCGCCGGCGGGGCCGTGAGCGCAGCGGACCTCCACGCCCGCCTCGACCTCCTCGAGCTCGATGGCAGGCTCTCCCAGGAGCTCGCAGGCGTCGCGTCGATCCTCGGGGCCTCGCGGGCCCAGGGGCGCGTCGAGGTCCCTTTCCAGCTCCGCTCGGGAGATCCCTCCCGCTACCGGGTCACCGCGGTGCTGCACGCGCGGGACGCCAGCCTCGACCTGCCCGAGGTCGGCCTCACGCTCTCGGATGTCCGCGGCTCGATCCCCATCGTCGAGACCGTCGCCCTGGGTCCGAGCGGGGTCCCCGAGCTCCAGAGGGGGCCGGCCTCCAGCCCCTTCACCCGCATCCGCTTCCACGACGTGCATCCCTTCCTCGCGGGCGATCACTTCGTCGCTGTGGACAGCGTCCGCTTCGGCGAAGCGAGCGTCGGCCCCCTGGCCGGGACCGCGCGCGTCAGCCACGGGCTCATCTCGCTCGATCAGCTCGAGTGCGGCGTCCTCGGGGGCACCGCCGTGGGCCACCTGATGGTGGACCTCGACGCGTCGACCCCGCGGGTCCGCTTTCGGGGCGACGTGACGGGGTTGAGATCGAGCCAGAGTGGGGAGATCCTCGACGCCAACGCCGCCCTCGACCTCGCCCCCGCCGAGCTGGAGGCCGAGGGCAGGATCGAGCTGATCCGCGTGGGCCGAGGACACCTCCTCGACCTGCTCGATCTCGTCGATCCCTACCACGAGGATGCGGCCATCGGCCGGGTGCGGCTGGCCCTCGAGGTGGGGTGGCCACGCTCGGTGAGCGTCCGCCTGGCCCATGGCTTCATGTCCATGGACATCCGCCTGGCGGGAGTCGCCGGGCTCGTCCAGATCCAGGAGCTCAGGGGCATCCCCACCGGGCCCCTGCTCTCACGCTTCGTCCTGCCCCTGACCTCCGCCGGAGGCCCCTCACCATGAGCTGTCGCCCCCTCGGTCTGCCCCTCACGACGGCACTCTCCCTTCTCGGCGCTTGTATCCAGCCTGGACCGGTCGTGATCCTCGATCATCGCACCGCGCTGGAGGCCCAGGCGGCGGGACGCTACCCGAGCCTCGAGGCCGAGCTCGAGCAGGCGGCCCTATCCCCCGGCCCGGAGCCCTTCACCAAGGGGCAGCTCCCCGAGGTCGGCCCGGACGATCGGTCGTGGGATCGGCTGGTGCAGATCTACCGCGCCGTCGGCGCCGACGCCGAGGAGGTGGATCGGCTGCTCCGGCTGCGCTGCCTCGGCGAGGGCCTCGAGGGCACGCTGCACGTGAGCGCCGAGACCTGCCTCGTCGAGGTGGACGCGGCGCGGGTGCGGGACACGGCCGCACGGCAGAATCGGCGGCGCCGCGAGCTCTGGAGCTACCTCGCGGCCCAGCGGCCCGGCAAGGACACGGACTCGGCTCGCCGCGCCTGGCGGCGGCGGCACCTCCAGGCGGTGGTCTGCGAAGGGTGGATCGAGACAGACCGTGGCACCTGGGCCGCCAAGGACTGCGAGCGATGAGCCTGCGCCTTCTCCGGCCTCTCTCGCTGCTGGCGCTCCTCGTGGCGCCGCCCTCGGAGGCGAAGCGCAGGCCCGAGGCGCCGCGGGGGCTCGTCTCGGCCACCCGGCTGACGGCCGGGGCGTCGGACGATCTCTCCGGTGTGCTCGCGCCGGACGGCCGGACCCTGTACTTCGCCAGCGATCGGGGCGCGATCACCGAGCTCTGGGTCCAGGACATCGAGCGCGGCGCCCCGCGCCTGCTCTTCCCCCACGACGCCGAAGCGACCTCGCCGAGCCCCAGCCCGGACGGGCGGCACGTCGCTTATCTGTCCTACCGCACGGACTCGACCGGGGACGTCTGTCTCTTCGAGCTGGGCACCGGCGCACGTCGCTGCCTGACCGACCGGTCGAGCTCCGAGGTGGGGCTCTTCTGGTATCCGGACGGGCAGAGCCTCGGCGTGGTGAGCCGCCCCAGCCTGCACGAGGACTTCCAGCTCGAGCGCCTGCCGATCGCCTCGGGCGCTCCCGAGGTCTTGGCGGCGAAGAACCTGGTGCGTCCTGCGATCTCTCCGGAGGGACGCTGGTTGGCGTGGCTGCCCATCGAGCGAACCTCCGACGTCGTCGGTGTGCACTTCGCGATGCGCGCGGCCGAGGGCCTGGAGATCGGCCCGGCCTCGGGCGCGGGTACGCCGACCCTCTATCGTCCCCACCTGCCCGGCGCCTCCAGCTCCCCGGCCTTCGGGGCCGATGGCGAGCACCTCTACTTCAGCCAGTACCTGAACGACACGAACTTCGACGGGGCCATCGACGGGAACGATCACAGCGTGATCTTCCGGGTCCCCTTCGACCGGGAGGCCGGGAGGCCGGCCCGCGGCGCGCTGCCCCAGCAGCTCACCGCGGCGAGCCACGACTGCCACTACCCGGCGCCCGCCGCCGATCGGCTCATCATGACGTGCTCCCGGCACGGATCGCTGGACGTCTACTCGCTGCCGACCTCTGGAGCCGTCCCCCAGGGGTGGTCCAGCGAGCGCCTCGACGCGGAGGTCGAGGCGGCCCGGGATCCGTGGGAGGCCCTCCTGCTCCTCGCCCACAAGCTCTCCGGAGCGTCCGACGACGCCGATCGGGTCGAGGTGCTCCGGCGCATGGCGCTCTGGCACCTGGAGCTCAGGGAGTTCGAGTCGACCCAGTTCTACCTGGCCGAGGTCGCGCGCCTGGCCCCCTCCGGCTCCCCGGCCCAGCGGTGGCGCCAGGTGATGGTGGAGCTGAGCGGCCTGCGCCAGGAGGAGACGCTGCGCCTGCGCGGAACCCTGCGGGAGCGATTCGATGCGAGCCAGCGGGAGCGCCTCGAGCGGCTGCGGGCCCTGGCGGTCGAGGAGGGCGCCGGACCGAACGTGGTGGGCCTCGCCGGGATCGCCGAGAGCGCGACCCTCGCGGCCCTTGGGCACCTCGGAGAGGCCCAGCGGAGCTTGGAGACCGTCCGCCTCGACGCGCTCACCGATGCCCTGGTGCTCCGGGTGGCCGGGACCCTGGCCGGTGAGGTCTACGGGCTCTACGATCCCGAGGAGCGCGCCCTCGAGATCTGGCGCCGGCTCTCCGATCACCCCGCGCTCGCCGAGGTCGAGCGCATGCGCCACGCCGCTCAGTTCGTAGGAGCCCTGGTTCGGGGCCGCTCCGTCGAGGAGCGCCAAGAGCGGCTCGACCGCTGGCTCGGGAGGGTCGAGGCCAACTCCCCGCTCGGCCTCCTCTGCGACCTGGAGCGGTGGCTGCTCCGGGTGACTCCGGAGCGGCAGGAGGACCTACGCAAGGGCATCTTCGAGCTCTACAAGGCCCATCGAGACGTCGACCGGCGCAAGGCGCTCGTGCTCGCGACCGCGCGGGTCGCCGCCGCGCGGGACGACGAGTACCTGCTCTACGAGTTCTCCAACACGTGGGTGAGCTGGCTGAAGCGCGACCACGCGGAGCGGAAGCACGCGGAGGCGCTCTACGCCCGCGTCGTGCTCGAGCGGGCATACGTCGAGCTGGCGGCCGGGGACGCGTCCAACGCCCGGGGGCACTTCTACGGCGCGACCCGCCAGACCGATCGCCTCGAGGCCCACGTCGGCTTCGTCGAGGCGCGCCTCGCCGAGGGCAAGGACGACGTGGAGGCGCAGTACGAGAAGCGCTATCGCAAGACCCCCGAGGACCCGGTGCGCGCCTACGTCCAGGCCTATCTGATCGCCCGAGCGCTGCCGGCGCCGGACGGGACGAAGGCGCGGGGGGA
>CAZEHU010000156.1:0-6569 GCA_964511605.1 uncultured Myxococcales bacterium | reverse complement strand
CCTCCGACAGGGGCCGGAGCTGGTCCGGACTCCGCCCCCGCAGCCGGCGCCCCAGGTCGTTGCCGTCGATGTGTACCACCGCCAGGTAGCGGCCCTGGAGCTCCTTGTCGTTCAGGTCCCGGGTCCACTCCACACCCGCCGCGAGCCGATCGCCCACCCGATCCACCTTGCCGTCCTGGCCCTCCTGGGCCCGGCGAACCAGGGCCCGATCACGAAGGCGCCTCCCCTCCGTCCCCGCGATCCGGAGCTCGGCATGGGGCACCGCCGGCAGCCCGGTCCATGGCGCCCGCGCCACCATCGGCCCCGCCTCCGGCAGCTCCACCGCCGGTCGATTGCGGGAGGCGTGCAGCTCCCCCCTCATCGACTCCCACCAGCCCTCGCGCTCCGCGACGATCCCGTGGCTGAGCGCCAGCCCCGGGGCGTGGCTCGCCACGATCAGCGCCCACCCGTCCCGGAAGCTCTCCGCCTGCTCGCGCGTGCCGAAGCGAAGCGTCGCGCCCCCAGCGGCAGCCGGCCCGACGA
Organism: uncultured Myxococcales bacterium; assembly: GCA_964511605.1. Taxonomy (GTDB): domain Bacteria; phylum Myxococcota_A; class UBA9042; order PHBI01; family JACKFB01; genus CAZEHU01. Next base: position 6,047 of record CAZEHU010000156.1, on the reverse strand, counting down.
GCTTCCCCGGGGCGGCGTGCTCGACGGCGTGGGCCTCGATGCACCGCTCGACGAGCTCCCTGAGCTCCTCGATGATCGAGCTCCCCCCTTTGATCTCCTGCAAGCGATCGGTCTGCAGGATGAAGTCTTGGATCGACTTGGCCTCGTAGCGGTACAGCCAGCTCATCGTGAGCGCTCCGGCGATCAGTAGGGGTAGAGGGCGAGGACCCGGCGCAGCTCGCCGGGGCCCGGATGGAGGTCGAGCAGGTGGCCGAGGGGCTGTGGCTCGAGGGGCCGGAGCTCGTCGAGGGCGGAGCGCGCTCCCGGCTCGTCGCCTTCCGCGAGGGCCGCCTCGGCACGGTCGAGGAAGACATTCCGATCGATGACGTGCGCATTCCTCCGCGGGTCCACCAGCGAGCAGAGCTGCTCTCGCAGCTCCTCCTCGCCGGACACCGGCTCGCCCAGGCTGCGCCGCGCGGCCCGGAGCCAGCGGACCGCGGCGAGGCGCGCGTGGGCGGGGTCGTGGAGCTCCGGTCGCTCGACGAGGGGCTCGAGCCACCCCACGGCGACCTCCGCCTCCCCGGCGAGCACGTGCCCCCGCCCGCGGGCGCACGCCAGGAATCCGAGGGAGGCGGTGCCGGCCATCATCGGGTCGGCGAGCAGCTCCTCGTGAGCAGCGCACGCTCTCCCGAAGGCCTCTCGGTCGCCGAGCGCCGCCGAGAGAGAGAGCCAGGCAGAGAGCGGGTGGCTCGCCTGGTCGGCCATGCACCGGACGGTCCACGCTTCCACGAGGCGCTCGGTCAGCTCGCAGGCCTCCGATGCCCGGTCAGCGACCTGGAGCAGCCGGGCGAGCGCCCCGCTCATCTCGAGGTGTCCGACGTCGAGGGCCCGCGCGTCGAGCGAGAGCGGCCAGTCGGACGCCTCCGAACGCGGGGGCATCCCCGCGGAGTCCAGCTCCGCGAGACAGACGTCGATGCGATGGGGCGCGCAATCGGCGTATTGCTGGATCCGGTGCGCGAAGTACGAGAGACGATGGGGCGGCACCATGAGGCGGAAGCCATCCCAGCCCTCCGGCGCCGGCGCCGGCTCCGGTCGCTGGCCCTGGTGACGGAGCGCCACATCTCGCGCGAACGCGACGGCGAAGCGCTGGAGCCGCGCCGTGTCGCCCGCCAGTGCCCGGCTGCCGAGGGCCGCTTCGGCAGCCCGCGCCACCGGCGTCCAGTCGGCGAGCTGGTTCCGCGCCCCCACCGCGAGTAGGAAGAGGTCGTCGACGAAGGGAGCCGGCTCGGCGAGCTGCTCTAGCCTCCGGACGAAGCGCTCCTCGAGGTCCGGAAAGGCCCACCCGAGTGCCTCCGCGACGTGCTCGGCGGAGCGCACGGACAGCCACGGGAGGGCCTCTAGCTCCTCGACCTCGTCCTGGCCGTGCGCGACGACGAGCATCGTGGGCTGCTCCCTCCTCGCTTTCGCCAACGCCTGCACCTTGGCGGAGAGCCTGTCCACCGGCCCCAGCTTGCCGTTGTCCAGGATCTTCGCCGAGGTGGCGAGACCCTCGACGGGCGCGACGCCGAGCCGCCGGGCGGCTCGCGCGATCGCCAGGGCCAGGTCGAGGCTGCGCCCCTCGAGCCAACCCGTGCGCTGCGGCCACTCCTCCTCCAGGAGCGCCACCCCCAGACCCTGCTTCAGGCCTCGCGGAGGGGCGTCGAGCGCCGCGTCGAGCGGCGCCCAGAGGACCGGCAGCGCCCGCGTCAAGAGCGACCCGAGCTCAGCCCAGCGCTCCCTGCACGACTCCGAGAGGGGGAGCGCGTCCGGCTCGGACCACGTGGAGCGGTACACCGCGGCCATGGTCTCGCTGGCGACCAGGAGAGGCACCGCCGGCTCGTATGGACGGACGGCGCTCACAGGAGCTCCTCCTCGTCCTCCATGTCCTCCTCGACAGACAACCGCCCCTCGCCCGCGCACCACCAGGCGGAGGGATCGGCGAGGGCTGCCCGCCGGAGCTGCGGGTCCTCCTCGACTCCCTCCACCTCCGGAAGGGCGCGCATCACCCGCCGCCCACGGTCGTCGAGATCGTCGAGGAGGCCGTCGAGGGGCTCACACTCCACGCGGCCGGCGAAGAGCCCGCGGATCCCCTCGAGGTCGTCGCGCTCCCGGAGCGTCTCGAGCATGTCCTCATGCCACTCCGAGTCCTCTGGACGCACACGCTCCTCGAGTGCGTCCATTCGACGCGCCCAGAGCTCCGCGGCCCGCATCGCCCAGGCCACCACCGACCCGCGCGTCCGCGCAGGCAGCGCCCGGCAGAAGTCCCGCGCCGGACGCGGCGGCGGGGCGCCCGCGAGCCAGCGCTGGAGGGCCTCCGCCGCCTCCTCCCCGGTGGGGATCGGCAGCCGGTCGAGCGCGCCCATCGCTACGAGCGCGCTCCAGTCGGTGCCCTGCGCGTGGAGCGCCCCCGCACGCTCACGCACCCAATCGTCCGAGCAGGCCTCGATCCAGGCGCCGAGCGCCTCGGGCCGCCGGAAAGAGGCCAGCGATTCCCTGAGGTCCAGGCGGTAGAGCCAGGGCCTCTCGCCCGCACGAGGGACCACCAACGCCCCCCGCGCCTCTCGATCGACGAGAGCCACGGGAGCGAGAAGGGTCCCCCACGCGATGGCGACGCCCCCGCGGGGTAGGCGCACGTCGACCCCCTCGGAGAGCACACGCAGCCCGTCGCCCAGGACGACGAAGCGATCACGATGCCCGCCCGAGACCCCGACCTCGAGGGCGCTCTCCTCGAGCGCGCGCAGCCGGAGGGGAAGCAGGAGATGAGGCGCGGGAGCGCGCAGGAGGCCGCCCACAGGCACCCCCTCCAGCGCCTCGTCTGCGCCGGCGAGCGCGGCCACGTTCCCCTCGAGCTGATCGTCGGGCGGGGGCTCGGGCAGGGGGTCGCCCTCCCCGACGGTCGCCGCACCGAGGCCCAGGAGCTCCAGGGCTTCCCGGATGGCGTCCTGGCTCATCGGGAGCCTCCCTTTGGCTTGCGGCGCCTCATCGTGTCCAGAATGCGCCGAGCGAGCCCGATCTGACAGCGCGTCAAGGCCGGCGCCTCCGCCTCCTCCTCCCGGTCCAGCCACTCGTGGAGGTCGAAGCGCGCGCGCTTGTGCCGCGTATAGAGGGCGTCGCGCCTGCGCTTCAAGTCCTCACCACCGGAGGGCTCCTCGGCTCCCACCAGCTCCCCCATCGTGGTCTGTCCGCGCAACAGGGACCACATCTGGTCCAGCGACTCCTCGACGTGATCGACGCGACGCCGCGGGCGCGCCGCCTTCACGGCCGTGACCCCGAGCGTGCTCATCAGGTGCCGGACCTCGAGGACTTGCTCCAGCCTCTTCCTCCTCGCTTCCTCCTCTCTGCCCGCCTCCTCATCGGATCCAGGTGTCGCGGGGGCCGGCAGGTCGTCCGGTTCGGGCCCGGGGCGCGGCTCCCGCCGCCTCTTCTCGTGCGCGCAGCGGGTCAGCGTCTTGTCGAGGTAGCCGAGGATCTTGCGCTCGTCCTGCTCTTCGACCCCGAGCAGGACCCGCCGGGCCCAGCTCCGGAGCGTCCCCCGCTCCCCCGCCTCCGCCAGCTTGATCGCGGCGGTCTGGAGCACGTCCCCCGTGAAGTCGACGAAGCCCTCCCCGTAGGTCTCGCGGTAGGAACCCAGGACTCGCCGGTGGCGCTCGAGCATCACCTCGTAGACGCGCTGCAACGCCTCGCGCTCCGGCATCCGCTCCCAGGCCTCGCGGAGCCCGCTCACGGCTCCTCCTCCTCGTCGGGCCACGCCTCGAACGCCCACTGAATCGCCTGCTCGCTCGCCCAGGGACGCGCGCCGGGTGCCCCGAACTCCAGCGTGCGCGGCCTCGCCGTGCCCCCGCGCACCGTCCGAAGGTCGGTCCACGGCGCACCGGACGAGGTGGCCCCCGGCGGAAGGTCCTCGGGGTGCCCGACCCCGCCGTACTTCGCCAACCGCTCCTCGAGCTGGGAGAGGCTCGTCCGGCGCCGCCGCATGGCCCGCCGCGCGCGATTCGCAAGGAGGTCCGCGACCACAAACGCGGCGCGCACCTTCCCGTCGTAGGCGCCGGGACGGCCGAGCTCGAGCTCGACCCCCGGCGCCAGGTACTCCCCGATCCGCCCGCCCAGCTCCTCGAGATGCCCAACCGATAGGTAGGGTCCCCTGGCGCCCCAAGGCGCCTGGAGGCGCCGCCCCTGGGCGATCGGCGCCTGGAGGCGCCGCCCCTGGGCGATCGGCGCGAGGCATCGCCCCAGCGGCATGACACGGAGGACCTGTCCCTCTCCCAGCGTCCATGCCATCAGGTGGCTTGCCCGAATGACGAGCTGCCCCAGGAGAGCCAGATAGCGGTCCTCGTGGAGGCCCAGGGCATCCAACGGTTCGGCCTCGGCAGCCAGGGTCCACATCGCTCCAGAGCTGCCCACGGCCTCCAAGACCACCTGGTCCACCTGAGCCTGCACGCGGGCCTGGACCTCGTTCCGGAGGGCCCGATGCAGAGGGCGATTCGCGCGCTCGAGGGCCTCGTCGAGCGCCTCCAGGCTCTCGGAGTCCGGCTCCCGGCCCCTCCCAACGGCCGCCAACGCACGCTTCCAGGCCTTGGGCTCCAGCGTCTCCAGGTGACTGGCCGCCCGCGCGAGGAGCCGCTCCGTACCAGGCGGGGCGTGACCGCACACTCGGGCCCACACCACGTATGCCGAGGGACGGTTCATCGTCCGCGCGTGGAGGGGCCACGGCACCATGGGCGCGGCCCGCTCGAGCTCACTCCTCAGCGCCTTGTGGTGCAGGGGGGAAGAGTCCAGCACCGAGAGGAGCCCCGCGACGACGTCGCCATCGTCCTCGCCGGGCGAGAAGCGCCCCGACTCGTCGATATGGAGCTGCCACTGGCGCATTCGCGGGGGACTCCTCTCTTTGGACCTACAGCGCGAGGTCGAGAGCACCGCGGGATCCGTGGTCATCAGTGAAGCAACGAGATGACCCTAGCAAAGGGGTCGCGCAGCGCAAGGGGACCTGCGCCACGCGATCCCCCGACGGCGGCTCCAGCACTCTCCCTCGAGGCCCGGACGGGCGGCGGATTCCTCTCCCTCCCGGCTCCGTAGGTCTAGCCCGGCCGTGATAGCGTCCCCCCGTGGCGAAGAAGAAGGCCAGGAAGCCCAAGCCGCGGCGCTACTCGGCCGAGGCGCCGCTGGAGCTCTCTTGCTCGGTGGTGGTGGAGGGGGAGGCGCCGAATCCGCGGGCGCGCTGGTCGGGACCGCTGGCGTTGTTCGTGGGGAGCTTGCCCTCGTATCGCCTGTCTCCGGGCGGGAAGCAGGTCGCGGCGGCGGTGAAGATCGGGCTCGGCTTCGCGGCGGTGGGGCTGGTCGCGGCGGGGCGCGAGCAGGCGGTGCTGGGGGCGTTGGGGGTCGTCGTGGCCCTCGCTGCGCTGCTGCTACCCCTCAGCGAGCTGCGCAAGCGGAGGTGGCGCGAGGCGGCGGCCGTCCTGGCGCGGCCGGTGGTGGTGCGCCGGACCGCGCCGGCGCGCGTCCACTTCGACGGAGACAAGCTCTCGGTCCTCCTCGAGGGCAGGGTCCGCGGCTCGATCCGCCCCTCCCGAGCGCCCCCGGCGGAGCTACGCCTGGGACCCCTCCTAGAGGCACCGGAGGGAGCCGGCGCGACAGAGCTGGCGGCCCTCGGCTTCGTCCGCGGGAGCAGGAAGAAGGGCGAGCGCCTCTGGTTCCTCTGCACCGAGCCCCTCCGCGAGGACCTGCCTTGGGAAGGCCGGGAGCCAGTGCAGGGCTTCGTCCCGGAGCGGAGCGCGACCGTAGACGCCGAAGGCTTCGCCGCGCTCTTCGAGGCCTTCGTGCACCGGCTCGCCGATCGGCCCCAGGGCCACGGACCCCGAGCCCAGAGGGACTCGAGGGAGGGCACCAGCTCCTGAGGCCCCGCCCTTCGAGGTCGAAACCACCGCGCTGTCCGGCACAGTGGCATGTCCAGGCACTGTGGACATGGGGGTTCCCATGAGTCAGGAACGTCGGCGTCCTGCGGTCTTGGGGCTCGCCAAACCCATGCCTGGTGG
>CAZEHU010000155.1:0-6580 GCA_964511605.1 uncultured Myxococcales bacterium | reverse complement strand
AAAGTGTATGATACACATCGCGGTCCGCGGCGGCAGTCTCCGGGCTCTCGATGGGGTGGCTCGGAGGCCACCCACCTCTCCGCCAGGCTCGCGCTGGCGCCCTCGGTAGCGCTGCGCTTTGCGTTCTGATCCCTACGTCGGAGCGACCAGCTCGGGGTGGGCCGCGATCCCGTCGAGGGCCTCCGGATTCGCGAGGGCCGCGCGATTTCGGACCTCCCGGCCGTGGAGCGCGTCGGTGGCGGCGCGCTCGGAGCGCTTGCCCGTCAGGGTGCGGGGCAGGGCGTCGACGGCGACGACGAGGTCGGGCACGTGATCCCGCGAGCGGCGCTGCTTCAGGGCCCGCTTGAGCTGGAGCGTCAGGGGCCTGTCCAGGGTGTGGCCCGGCTTCATCACCACGAGGAGGACGAGGCGCCGGCCGCCCACCGCCCGGGGCCAGGCCTGGTCGAGCGCCATGGCCTCGGCGAAGGGACCGAGCTCCCGGACCACCTGGTAGATCTCGGCGGGGCCGATCCGGACGCCGCGCACGTTCAGGACCCCATCGCTCCGACCCAGCATGCGGGCCCGGCCGTCCTCGCCGAGCTCGACCCAGTCGCCGTGGGTCCAGACGGGGCGGCCGTCGAGGGTGTGCGTCGAGAAGTAGGCCCGGTGGAACGCCTCGGCGCCCTGGAGCAGGCCCACCGGACGGGAGGGGAAAGGAGCGACGCAGACCAGCTCCCCGGTCCCGCTTCGCTCCGGGCCTCCCTCGTCGGGCACCACGCGGACGTCGTAGCCGAGGCTGATGCTCGTGCACCGGCCGGCCGCCACCGCCCGCTCGGGGTGGCCGAGCACGAAGCAGCCGATGATATCGGTGCCGCCGGAGATCGACTGGAGGGGGATCGGGCCGAAGGCCTCGCGCGCCCAGGCGTACTGGCGCTCGTAGAGGATCGATCCGGTCGAGAGGATGGTGCGGAGCTCGGGCCACGGGGGGATCGAGATGCCGCCATCTTGGAGGTACTGCAGGTAAGGCGGGCTGGTGCCGAAGTCGGTGACGCCGGCCTCGCTGAGGCGCTCGAGCAGGGAGCCTCGCTCCGGCCACGCCACCGCCCCGTCGTACAGGACGATCTCCGCCCCGACGGCCAGGGCGCTCAGCTTCCACGGCCACATCATCCAGGTGGTGCTCGTATGGAAGTAGAGCCTCGAGCCCGGGCCGAGGTCGCCGTGCAGGGCGAGCTCCTTGGCATGCTCGAGGAGCGTGCCGCCGTGGCCGTGCACGATCGCCTTGGGGGGGCCGGTGGTCCCCGAGGAGAAGAGCACGAAGAGGGGGTGATCGAAGGGGCGCAGCGGGAAGGGCTCGCCCTGCGGTGGGGCCGAAGGGAGCGCTCCGAGGTCGAGGACGCGCTCCAGGGTGGGCAAGCCCTCCGCGATGGCGTCGATCAGGGGGGCGAGGTCCCGCTGCCGGCCGCTCTGGTGCCAGCCCCGGTGGGCGAGGAGGAGGCGCGGCTCGAGCAGGCGGAAGCGGCTCAGGGCCGCGTCGGCCGCCATATCGGGTCCGACCGAGGACCACGTGGCGCCGAGGGAGGTGACGGCGAGGCAAGCGATGACGGCCTCGGCGTGGCTTCGGGCCACCGCGACGACCCGGTCCCCCTCGCCGAGGCCCAGGGTGGCGAGCCCCGCGGCGGCTCGCGCCACGCGCTCTCGCAGCTCGCCTCGCGTGAGGCGAAGCGGCGCCTGGTCCTCGGTGAGCGAGGTGAGGGCAGGGGCCTCTGGATCTCCGTGCAGCAGGGCGGCTGGCCAGCTCACCCGGAGGTTCGGGAAGAAGCGGGCGTGCTCGACCTCGTCGCCGGCGATCACCGGCTCCAGAGAGCCCTCCCATACCGGGACCAGGTCCTCGAGCACAGCGCGCCAGAAGGCCTCGGGCTGGTGGAGGGCCCAGGCGGACAGGGCCTCGTCGGTGTCGAAGCCGTGGGCCGCGCGGAAGCCGGCCAGGCGGCTCGGGCCCCGGGTCAGCATCGTCACGAGCGCCTCATCCCTCAGGACTCCGCGGCGCCGCCCACCAGCGGCACGAGGTAGCGCAGGATCTTGCCCATGCCGTCGAAGTTCTCGCGGCTCAGCTTGGCCTGGTCGATCGAGATGCCCAGCGTATCCTCGAGGTAGAGGATGAGCTGGACGAAGCCGAGGGAGGAGAGGATGTCGTTGTCCATGAACGAGAGCTCGTCGCCGGTGATCAGCTCCGCGGCCTCGCCGAAGTGGTAGTGATCGTCGAGCCAGTCGATGACGAGCTGGCGCAGCTCAGAACTGTGCATAGATGAAGGTCCCGCCGCCCGTGGGCATGAAGAGGGCCAGCCAGACGAGGCCGGCGCCCCAGGCCAGCCCGCGGACCGGCGCTGGGGCGGAGGCGAGCCGCGCCTTCAGGGCCTCGCCCCGGCGCGTCGCGAGCCCATGATACGCGAGGAGGAGGAGGAGCGACGAGGCCACCGCGATCGCGGCCGCTGGCTGGCCGGACAAAGGGTGGTTCAGGCCGGTCCCCGTCAGGAGCTCCACGAAGTAGCGACCGGAGGCCGCGATATCCGGGGAGCGGAAGGGGACCAGGGAGAGGAGGAAGAAGAGCTGAGTCAGGGCCCAAGCAGCGGCCGCGTAGCCGCGGGCCTTGCGTCGCTTGACCCAGACCCGGTCCTGGCGGCAGAGCCCGCGATAGAAGACGTCCCACCGTCGATGGACGACGAGGCCGACGCCGTGGATCGTGCCCCAGAGCACGAAGTTCCAGGTGGCGCCGTGCCAGAGGCCGGAGAGGGCGAAGACCACCAGGAAGCCGAGATCGAGGCGCCCGCGCCACCACCCCTTCGAGCCCACCAGCGGCCAGTAGAGGTAGTCGAAGAGGAGGCGATTCAGGGTGATGTGCCAGCGCCTCCAGAACTCCATCATGTCCTTCGATAAGAAGGGCGTGCGGAAGTTCACCGGCAGCTCGAGGCCGAAGAGGCGGCCGAGGCCGATCGCCATGATCGAGTAGCCGGCGAAGTCTCCGTAGACCTGGAGGGCGTAGCCGAGGATGCCGAGGAGGTGCCCGATGGCCGAGTAGGCCGCGGGCTCCGCGAAGACGGGATCGACCACGTAGACGCCCCAGCTCCCGCCGATGAAGGACTTCAGGGCGTAGCCCCAGGCGAAGGTCGCGCACCCGGAGGCGAGGAGCGCGGGGCTGAGCCGGCGGGGGAGGGCGAGCTGGGGAAGCAGCTCGCGGCCCCGGGGGATCGGTCCGGAGACCACCTGCCCGAAGAAGGAAGAGAAGACCGCGTACTCCTCGAGGGTCGGGACGCTCTGTTCTCGGTCGTAGTAGACGTCGACGAGGTACGCGATGTGCTGGAGCGTCCAGAAGGAGATGCCGAGGGGCAGCACGAAGCGGAGGACCGGGAGCTGATCTGCGAAGCCGAGGGCGCCGAGGAGGTCGTTCAGGCTGGCGGCGAAGAAGCCCAGGTACTTGAAGCCCAGGAGCTGGGCGACGTTGTACAGGGCCGCCAGCCGGAAGGTGCGGCGGAGGCGGCGCTCGTCGGAGCGGACGCGGTGCAGGTGGCGGACCGCCGCGTAGTTCAGGCCCGTGGTGAGAAGAAGGACGGCCAACAGGCGCGGGGTCCAGGAGGCGTAGAAGAGGCAGCTTGCGCCGAGCACCGTGAGGTTCTGGAAGCGCCGGCTGCGAGGTCCGAGCCAGTGCAGGCACCACGCCGCCGGCAGGAACGCCAGCAGGAAGGGGATCGAGCCGATGTTCATGGTGTCGGCTCGTCGGCAGGATCGAGGAGCCACGCGAGGGGTCCGCCGGGTGCGAGGCCCCAGTCGGCGAGGATGCGGTTCGCCTCCGCTGTGGTGTGGTCGAAGTCCTCCATGAAGTGCTGGTCGCCGAGGGGGGAGGATGTGGTCAGGTCCACCACCCGTAGGCTTCGCGGCGCCGCCAGCGCGTCGATGCGCTCGCGGTAGCGACGCACCGTGGTCGCGAGACCGCCGGCGGTGAGGGTCGAGGGCATCCGCGGCCAGAGCACGATCGACACCTCGACGCCCGCGGCCTCGAAGCGGTCGATGAGGCTGCCGAGGTGGGCGAGCTCGGTGCCGTCGTCGCAGGCCGGGTCCGAGTAGCCCTCGTCCACCATACGATTCCACCAGGCGATCTTGGCGGCATGGTTGGCCTCCCGGCGTGCCTCGGCGCCCGGCCGGACGAGGTCCATGAGGTCGGTCGTGAGGCGTCCGACCCCCCGATCGCTCGCCAGGATCGAGCGGCGGGTCGCGCGCTGCCACTGGTAGCTCAGCCAGTTGCGGTTGTAGTCCCGGAAGCCGTGCTCGCCCACGTCGGCGAGCCAATGACCGAGGGTCCACGCCCGGCCCGGGATGTTCTCATCCGGCACCCGCGCCGGCGCGCAGGCATCCCACCACTCGGTGACCAGGATGAGGTGGCGCAGGCGCCCGAGCCGCCCCTCCCTCGAGCCCTCGGGCGCCTGCCCTCGGGCCGCGCCCTTGGCCTCGAGCAGCGGCCACAGCCGCTCGTCGACGACCCAGCGGTACGACGAGTGCTTGCCACGCTCGACGGCCACCTGGGCGAGGTGATCGGGATCGTCGAAGTGCGCTGCGAGGCGCTCGCTCAAGACCCCGAAGCCCCGGGCGTGGCTGGAGCCGAGCACGAGCACCACGGGATCCGAGGCCTCCAGCTCCCGGACGCCGTCCTCCACCTCCAGCAGGGGAGGGAGGGGTGCGGTCACCTGGCGCAGCGCCGCCTCGGCGCCGGCGACGGTGAGAGCCGCCACCGCGGCGACGACGAAGAGCGAGGTCCAGCCTGGCTGATCTCGGTCCTCGACCTCGCCCTCCGCGCTGCTGGCGCTGCCCGCGCTCTCCTCTGCCTTCGGGGCGCTCACGGCGGCAGCCTACCCATCGCGGCCCCGCTCGGCTATCGGGGACCTCATGGTCCCCAGCGTCGGCTACCAGAGTACCCGAAGGGGATAGCGTCCGGCCTCACGAGCCCCAGAACCTCCACGCTCGCCTGCGAGATGAGCGCGCGGTCGAAGGGATCGCGATGGTGGTCGGCAAGGAGGTACGCGTGGCACGCGGCGTCCTCCGAGAAGGGGAGCGCCTCGACCTCCATCATCGCCCGGCGCGAGGGCACCCATGTCTGGGGTGGCTCGGGCAAAGGGAGGCGCCCCAACCCGTGCTTCAGCGCGATCTCCCAAGCCGAGACGCTGCTGAGGAAGACCTCGTTCCGAGGGTCGGTGCAGTGCTCGCGAGCGGCCGGAGAGAGCTTGGGATCATCGGCCGCCCACCACAGGAAGGTGCATGTGTCGACGAGGAGCCTCATGGGCCGCTGCCCTCGAATGCCTCGAGGAGATCGACCGGCAAGGGATCGAAGAAGGTGTCTGGGACGACCAGGCCGGGATCCACGCCGACCGGGCGGCGGCGCGCGGTGCTCCGCCCCTGGGGCAGCGCGCGGATCTCCGCGATGGGGACGTTCCGCCGACACAAGATGATGACCTCTCCACGCTCGACACGCTCGAGGTGGCGCGAGAGGTGCGTCTTCGCTTCCGCGATGTTGAGCCGAATCATGGTTCGATAGTAGACCATATTCTTGGTCATTGAAAGGAGACCATATTCTTGGTCATTGAAAGGTAGGGCCAGGTCGAGGTCCGGTGACACGCCCAGCGCGTTGCTATCGATCGTGACCCCATCCTTGACCTGAGCCGCCTTGATAATCATTATCATTATCAGCTTGGCGATGGACGAGGCGCCGGGCGAGGAAGGAGCTTTGATCGTCTGCCTCTGTGAAGCCGTGAACGATCGGAAGATCGAGCGCGCGATCTCGGATGGCTGCACGACGGTCTCCGCCCTCGGGCGCGAGACCCGCGCCGGCACCTCCTGCGGGAGCTGCCGCGGCCAGCTCCATCGCATGCTCCGGCACGCCCAGCGCGGCGCGAGCCCCGCGGAGGCCTCGATGCCAGTCGCGGCCTCCCCGCGCCTGGACTGATGCGCGCCCGGCGAAGGCGGGGGCCTGGCCCCTCGAGCGATTGAACCTGCGCGGTGACGGCCCCGAGGGCTTGGACCTCGGAGGGCTCATCTTCGCAATCGGAGGCGCGAGGGTCGGCTGGTCAACGTCCGTGAGGCTGCCTCGCGGCCGCGGTCCGAGAGTCCGCCATGTCCCATCGCCCGGTAGGGCCCCAGCGTCGCGGCTGGCCCGATGGCCGACCGAACCTGATCCGATCAGCGCCGGCCTCGACCGCAACCCAGGTGTGTCGCTACCATGCCCACCGTGCCGATCACCCCCCAGAGAGCCTTCGGCCGCGAGGTCGCGGGGGGGCTGGGTCGTGCCCGGTGGGCGCGATCCCGGAAAGGGGCCACGCCCGGCGATTCGGGGCTCGAGTCCTCCCAGAGGTCGCGCTTGACGCGAACACGGGGCCCTGAGAACTGGAGCCGCCCCCGGAGGTTCTGTTACCGATAGGCGTCGCAGGCGCCATCGGCTCGGCCTCCGCGCCGTGGGCGGGACCCGAGATCCCTTTCGTGGACCGCGCCCCCAAGATCCGAGGCCCGAATCGCCCCCAACGCACCCTCAGCGTGCGTTCACCAAGATTCGAGGGCCGAA
>CAZEHU010000154.1:2917-6584 GCA_964511605.1 uncultured Myxococcales bacterium | reverse complement strand
GGGTACCGCCGAGGTCGATACCGGCGGAGCGGCGCCTCGCCCGGGGGGAGGGGGCGGGGGCTGGAGCGGAAGGGAGGGAGGGGGTGTCCGGGCTCGATGGCGCGTCGGTCGAGGACAGCGAGGGGGCACGGGCGCGCTCGGAGCCCCGATGGCCCGGAGGCCGGCGTCGTGGCTCGCGGCGGAGCTCCTCCTCGGGCCAGAGCGCCGGATCCTCGAGGAGGGCCAGGGCCTCCTCGAGGGCGGCGCGCTCGTCGGGCGGAGGCCCCTCGGGGCCCTCGCGCTGGAGCGCCAGCATGAAGGCTCGCTTCGCGCCACGGGGGCCCACATCGGGGGCACAGCCCAGGCGGGCGCAGGCCTCCTCGAACGTCATGATCGCGGCCCGGGGGCAGAGCGGAGAACCATCGAAGCCGAGACTACCACCTAGGCGGGGTGTTGGCCTCGTCCGGAGGGTCATGCTCCGTCGCGCCTCCATCGGGGAAGGGAGGAGATCGCGGAGGCGCCCGCGGCCCCCTGGGACACGCTCGGGCCCTCTCTATCGGCCGACGCCGCTGACCGTGCGCCCGAGAACGGAGCGAGCCTCCTCGAGGAGGAGGTCGCCGAGGCAGAGGGCCTCGTTGCCCTTGCGCCGGAGGCGAGCGGCGTCCTCTCGGGCCTGCCGACAGCTCGGGGAGCCCGCGCCGGAGCGCTTGCATCGGAGCTGCTCGAGCCGCCGACAGGCGTTGGGTCCTCGGGACTCCACGGCCTCCGTGAGGAGGTCGGCGTGGCGATCGAGGGCCTGAGCGCAGCCGCGGCGCCACTCCGGACGGCGCTCGACGGGCAGGAGGCGTCGGGCCCGGAGGCACTCCTCGCTGTGGGCGCCCATTCGCTCGCAGCCCTCGCGGACGAGGCGGACACAGGGGGGCTCGGCCGGGAGATGTTGCACGGGCGCCAGCGTGAGCTCCGGGGGTCGGGCGGAGCCCTCGGCGGCGGGGCTGGCGTCCGGGAGCACGCTCGCGGCCCATCGCTCCACCTTGTCGGTCGGCTCCTCCGGGCATCCGAGGCCGAGGGCCGTCGCGGTCACGAGGAGCGTCGCCACCGTCGCCGGGGCGCCATGACGCAACGGTCCTCCGGGCCCCGGTCCGCTGCGCTCGCGGGGGGTCAGTGGCCGCCCGCGGAGGCGGCCTTGGGTTTGGCATCCCAGATGCGGCGCGCGAGCACGAGCCCGATGAGAGCCACCGGCACCATGATGATCGGCCAGAGGTGCCAATGGCTCGCGTCCTTCGAGGCCTCCCCGGTGGGCAGCACGAAGCCGTAGACCAGGGCCTGCAGGCCGGTGCCCAGGTAGACCATGCCGTCGATGATGCCCACGGCGACGCCAACGTTCTTCTTTCCGCCGAAGTCCATGCTGGCGGTGCCGCTCAGCATGCCGTGCACGCCGATGATGCAGAGGGACATGAAGACCACGAGCCAGCCGACGAGGGGCGTCGAGAGGATCCCGATCAGGATGCCGGCACCGATGACCATGCCTCCGTAGAGGATGGCCGCCACGGGCCCGCGCCGAGAGTCGAAGATGCGATCGCTGATCACACCGGCGAAGACACCGCCGAGGATGCCGGCACAGCACAGGAGCATGCCCCAGTTCCGGGGCACGAAGGTGCCCATGATGCCGATCTCCTTCGCGAAGATGATGTACCACTGCATGATCGCGTTGCGCAGGAAGCCGCTGCAGAACTCGATGGCGGCGATGGTCAGGATGACCGGATTGCCCAGCATGCGCTTGGCCACCTCGACCACCGGCAGCCGCGGGCCGTCGTCGCCGCTCGAGGCGTCGGCGGTATCGAAGTCGTCGTGCCCGGTATCGGAGGGCTGGTCCTTGACCAGGAAGAAGTCGATGACGAAGAAGACGAGGAGGATGGCGGCCGGCGTGAAGAAGACCCACCAGACCGGGGCGATGGCGGCCTCTGTGTCCGCGACACTGCGCTCCGCCGCGTCCACGATCATGCGGCCCACGTCGAAGGCGAAGTAGACGCCGAGAGAGATGAGGATGCCGAAGATCGCCCCGAAGACCCCTCGCTCGCGTACGTGGAACCAGGCCGCGTTGACCTTGACGATCGAGACCGCGCCGAAGCTCTGGAAGTACATATTCACGGCGTACAGGAAGGTGAGGGTCACCACGAGGTCGCCGGGCTCGGAGTCCCCCTCGAGGGTCCACATGGTCACCAGGCCCATCAGGATGTTCATCACGGCGGAGCCGGCGGAGGCCGCGAGGATGGTCACTCGTCCCCCGAATCGATCGGTCAGGGGGCCGTTGATCAGGAAGGAGATGCCGGAGGTCACGGTACCGATGCCGAAGATCAGCCCGAAGTCCGCCTTGCTCATCAGCTCGCCGAGGGCGTTCTTGGAGACCGTGAGGTTGTAGCGGCCCATGTAGAGGAAAGCGTAGGTGAGGCCGAGCGGCAGCCAGTTCATCACCCGGCGACGGCGGTAGGCGTCGGTATGGCCGAGCTCGACCCTGGGCAGGCGGCCGATGACGATGGCCACCACGACCAGGAGGATGAGGATCGGCAGGAATTCCTGCAGCCAGGTGGGCATCGTGGGCTCCTAGGCTGGTAGGAGGAGGGTGAAGTCCGGCACGGACGGGATGCCGTGGGCGATGGGCGGTGGGTTCGGCGCCCAGCTCGTCTTCATCCAGACGGTGCAGGAGTCCGGGAAGCGCGCCTTGAAGAGGTTGCAGAGTCCCGGCTCGTTGTCGAAGACCGCGACCACGTCGCCGGCCGAGGCCAGGTGGTCTTGGACGCTGGTCTTGTAGACCTCGTCCGCGGTCTCGAAGTCGTCCTTGAGGATGATGCGGGTATCGACCGTGCCTACAGGGAAGCCGTCCCGCTGCAGCGCCGTCACCGTGCCGACGAGCATATTGGGAGCGTCGCGGCCGGTCAGGTAGACCGGGATGGCGCCAGCGTCGCGGACGGGCGCGACGAACTCCCTGGCGCCTGGGGGCGGCAGGTCGTAGAGCACGTACTCGTTCGTGAAGAAGCGGTCGAACCAGAAGGCCTGGGCCCGAGCGATCACCGCCGGATCGTCGACCCCGGCCTTGGCCAGCGTATCGGCCAGCTTGTAGCAGCAGTCCCCGGCGCTCATGCGATCCATGCTCTCCATGAGCTCGCGATGCTCGAGGGCGTGGGCGTGGGCGAACTCTTGGAGGATGCGCAGGCTGCGTACGTTGTTGTTGTAGAGCGTGCCGTCGAGGTCCAGCACGACCAAGGGGTCGCGTCCGGCCTCCAGGCTCCTTTGGATGCCCGAGAGGATGGTGGAGGTGGTCTCCGATTGCGCCACGTGGCCTCCCTCGTCCCGACCGACGGAGCCGGGGGGCGGAGCCTGTCACGCGCCGGGAGCGCCAGCAAGGCGCCCTCCGGGGCGAGCGCTGCGTTCCCCCAGGGTTCAGAGACCGGAGGCCTCCCGGCGCCGCTCGATGCTCTCCGAGTACGAGGCGTTGCGGACCAGATCGGCGAGGCGGTGGGTATACTTGTCGGCCAGGTCCGGGCGGGACCGGCGCCGGGCATCGTCGATCCAGTCCAGGACCACCATGACGGCCAGCTCCGCATTGACGAAGTGCTCGGCGGCCTTCACCACCACCCCGACCGAGGAGGCGCTGACCGAGTGGCTGACGTCCTCGAAGACGAAGCGCCGG
>CAZEHU010000154.1:0-2907 GCA_964511605.1 uncultured Myxococcales bacterium | reverse complement strand
CCTCGAGGCGCACGCGCCCCTGGGCATCGGCCGCGGAGCCCTCGTCCGGGGCGCTGGAGAAGTCTCCGGTGACGCCGAAGTCGACGAAGCGGATGTTCAGAAGGCTCGGGAAGTCGCCGGCCAGGGAGGTCTGGAGGCCGCGGAACAGGGCGTCGACCATGCCGACGCCGGTGCCCTCGACCGCACGGCCCCGAGGCTCGCCCGGCATCGCGCCGGTGATGAGGCAGACGATCGTCGCCTCCGCGGCGCCGATATCCTCGGTGAGGTTGTACTTGGCGATGTCGAGGTCTCGGTAGCGCTCTCCGAGGACCTCGCGGACGAGAGACTCCAGGGCTTCCTGCTCCATTTCCCAGGCTCCTTCCGCCGCCGCGCCGGGACCGGCGCGAGTCGCAGAACACGCGCCGAACGCTCATCGTTCCGCGCTGGCCCTCATGGTGCGCCCTGGGGGGCGCCGCGAGCAAACCGCGGGGCGGTGGGGATCGGTCTGAAGGCGCTGAGCCGGGCGTCCAGATCGGGGGGGATCGCGGCGACGAGCTCGAGTCGACCGCGCCCTCCGATGGGGTGATCGAGCGCGAGTCCCCAGGCGTGAAGGGCCGGCCGGCGGAGCTGATCGTCCCAGCGTCCGTAGAGGGGATCCCCGACGATGGGCAGGCCCGCGGCCGCGAGCTGCGCCCGGATCTGGTGCTTCCGGCCCGTGAGCAGTTCGACCTCGAGAACGCTCCGCCCACGGGCGGCCGCCAGGAGCTCGTAGCGGAGCTCCGCCCGCTTGCCGCCCGGGTCCACCACCACGCCGCGCTCGGAGCCGCGCGGCGCCAGGGTGTGCACGAGGTACCCCCGCTCCCTGGCGTCGCCCTCCACTACGGCGAGGTAGCGCTTGTCGACACGGCGGGTGCGGAAGGCCTCCGCGAGGCGGCTCGCGGCTTTCGACGTGCGCGCAAGGAGGACGACCCCGCCCACATTGCGGTCCAGGCGATGGACCAGGCCGACGTAGACGTTGCCGGGCTTGTCGTAGGCCTCGCGGAGGTAGCTCCGAGCTCGCTCGAGGAGGGTGTCGTCGCCGGCGCGGGCCGCCTGGGTCAGCAGACCCGCGGGCTTGTGGAGCGCGAGGAGGTGGTTGTCCTCGAAGATCCGGTCGATCCCCACGAGGGCCGGGTGGGGGGGGAGGGGGGGATCACGCTCGCTCATGGGGTCGAGGGCACCACGGTTCGAGGACTTGCGCCACCACAGTACCGGGATTCGTACACCGCGAGTGGATGGCTTCTTTGACAGGCGCCAGGGGCCCCTCGACGCTGCCGGGCGAAGCGAGTGCATGCTCCGGGGAGGACGTCATGGCCGCAACGAGCGCGTCTGCGCGAATCGCCGAGGCCGTCGAGGCCGCTGCCGCCCTTCGCCACCAGGGTCGGATCGAGGAGGCGCTGCGCAAGCTGCTCGCCGCCGAGGCCCGCGTGGGGCGCTCGTCGGTCCGGCGCGAGCGCCTCGTGGCCCTCGGCTGGGAGCGCGCGGCCTGCCACATGGCCCGCGGGGAGGCCGAGGGAGCGCAGGTGGCCCTGCTCGAGTCCCAGCACGCCGCCGGTCAGGATGCGGCCCTGCGCTCGGGAGCCCGGGCCCGGCTCGCGACCCTCGACCTCATGGCGGGCGATGGAGCGACCGCTCAGTACCGCCGCTCAGAGGGACCGAGCGATCGGCGCGCCACCTTGATGGCGCAGGCCCGACTCCACCTCCACATGGGCGCCCAGTCCCTCGCGGAGAGCTCGCTGATGGCTTGTGATCAGGCGCCCGGCGGCTCCTCTGAGGTGGATCCCCCCACCGCGGCGCTGCGCTGCCTGGTCCACCTCTGGTCCGGGCGCCACGAGCAGGCGCGCCTGCTGCTGGACGGGGTGGCCCAGGAGGGCAGCCTCTGGTGGGAGCTCGTGCGGACGCTCGTGCTGCGGGCCTACTGGCGTGCCTCGGGGGATGGGCGCTACCTCGCGCTCGCGATCGGGGCCGCCGAGCCCCTCCGCCTCTATGCCACCACCTCGGCGGTGCCGGGCCTGGCTGCGGCCGCCTGCGGGCTGCACGCGTTCGTGCTTGCGGCCAGCGGGCAGGTCAGCCTCTCGGTCGAGGCGGCGGACGAGGCCCTCGAGCTCCTCGGAGAGCTGAGTCTTCCGGAGTGGCCGCGCCAGGCCGTCCTCGGCGACATGGCCCTCGTCTATCGCGAGGCCGACGAGAGGGAGCGCTGGGAGCGTGTGCGCGACGCCCGCGCCGCCGCCGAGGGCCCCGGCCGCTCGCAGGTCTGGTGGGAGCGGGTGCGGGAGCTCACCGGCCCTCGTGCCGATCGCGATCACGTGGGATCCGAGGCGCCCACGGCCCGCGGAGCGGGGCGAGCGGTGGGCGACAGCCTGCTGCTGGCCGCGGCGCAGGCGCGCGAGGAGGGGCCCGAGGCCGCGGCCCTCGAGGCTCTGTGTGCCGCCTGGTCGGTTCCCGGGGCGCGCTGGCTCGCCGATGAGGGCGAGCGGCGCGCCGCAGCCGGGGTCGCGTGGTCCCCCCAACGCGGGGACGCGATCACGATCGAGATCACCGGGGGCGAGCGCCTCGAGCTCTTCGGGGTACGGGCCGAGGAGGTCCGGCGCCGCGCCCTCGATCTCGACCAGGTGGAGCCGGCCCTGGCGGTGGCCCGCAGCATGGGTGACGAGCGGCGGCGAGCGTTGATCCTCAGCCGCGCGCTCGGAGAGGCAGAGGCCAGGCGCGCCGAGGCGGCCCGTAGCCTGGAGCGCCTGCGCAGGGGAGGGGCGGCTCGCTTCGAGGAGGTGGACCTCGCTTCGCTCGATGGTCGCGGCCCGGCGCTCTGTGCCCTCCTCGAGCGGCTCGAGCGGCTCGCCAGCTCGACGGTGCCTGTGCTCCTCGAGGGCGCGCCTGGCTCGGGGCGCC
>CAZEHU010000153.1:0-6600 GCA_964511605.1 uncultured Myxococcales bacterium | reverse complement strand
GCACCGACCCCGGCACCGACCCCGGCACCGACCCCGGCACCGACCCCGGCACCGATCCCGGCACCACGACCCCCGGCGGCAGCCCCGTCGGAGGCCCCTGCGATACCCCCGCGGACTGCAAGGACTCCGGCGCCACCTGCTACCCCTACGAGCTCGACGGCGGCGGCGTCACCGGCTTCGTCGACGGCTACTGCATGATCTGGAACTGCACCCCCAGCTCCTGCCCCTCCGGCTCCGCCTGCATCGAGGTGGGCTCCGGCGGGGAGACCGCCTGCATGGCCTCCTGCACCACCTCCGCCGACTGCCGCGACGACGAGGGCTACTCCTGCTTCGAGCCCGGCATGTGCTTCGCTGGCTGCGGCCAGAGCGCCACCTGCCCGGGCGGCTACCAGTGCGACCCCAACGACCAGATCTGCACCCCCGGCTGCGAGTCCGACGCCGAGTGCGGCGCCGGCAAGGTCTGCGGCACGGACGGCAAATGCGCCAAGCCCCCCTGCAGCCCCGGGAGCTGCGGCGCCGGCATGATCTGCGCGGCCAGCGGTGAGTGTGTCGTGGACCTCGCGGGCGGCCCCGGTGCCGGCCCCGGCCCGAGCTGCTCGAACCTGCCACCGAAGGACTGCACCGGCTCCAAGAAGTACTGCGGTGAGATCATCCCCTTCGATCCCGACGAGGGCCCGGGCTACGTCGACTACCCCCTGAACGGCGAGAGCTGGGGCAACCAGTGGCGCAGCTTCGCCCGCCGCGACCTGGTCATGCTGGTCAAGTGGGCCGCGGCCTACGTCGACTGCAAAGCCACGAGCTGGGGCGGCGGCAACGGCTACCCCATCGGCCTCGGCGACATGTCGGAGGCCAACGGCGCCATCCCAGGCACAGCGACCGGACAGCCCGGCCACCCCGCCGGCACCCACGTCGACGGCTACGATATGGACATCGCCTACTACCAGAACGCCGGCACCGACAACTACCTCAAGTCCATCTGCGATCACTGGGTCAATGGCCAGGACGCCTACCACTGCACCAGCGAGCCCTACCTCCTCGATGTGTGGCGGACCGCCCTCTTCCTGGGCACGCTCCTCACCAGCGAGCGCACCCGAGTCATCGGGGTGGACGGCAAGGTCGGCGCCCTGATGGAGGACGCCGTCGCTATGCTCTGTGAGCAGGGCTGGCTGCCCACCGGACAGTGCGCCGGCCTGACCCAGGGCCTGGCCTACGAGGTCGTCGACAATGGCGCGGGCTGGTATCACTTCCATCACCACCACTTGCACCTCAGCCTGTGGGGCATCGCCGGCAGCTCACCGAACGAGAAGAAGGGCGGCATGCAGTGCCTGACCCACGACTGCGCGGACATGCCCGATCCGGCCCTCGGCCAGTCCCAGTTCTTCTGCCAGCACGGCGTCGAGCATCCCTACGAGGGCCTGGTGATGGCGAAGCCGGAGGGCGCGGTCCTCCCCTAGGGGAGCCAAGCCGGGCCTCGCCCGCCCCATGAACGAGATCCCTCCGGGAGAGGAGCCCGAGCGCATCGCCCTGCCGCGCAAGCCGCGGCGGGACGATAGGCGCGTCCTGCGCATCACCGGCCTGACCCGCAAGGGCGACGGGCGCGCCTTCGAGGACGTCTGGCTCGGGCCGGACCGGCAGCCCCGCCGCCTCATCTATGCGGTCGGCCGCGCCTTCCCAGGCGACCTCGTGGAGGTGGAGATCCGCGGCTCGAGGCACGGCAAGCTCACCACCCGCGTCCTTCGCCTCGTCGAGCCGGCACCCGGCCGCATCGAGCCCCGCTGCGCCCACTACGGCGTGCCCACGACCCCGGGCCAGGGCTGCGGCGGCTGCTCCTTGCAGGGCCTCGACGATGAGGGACAGCTCCAGGCGAAGGTGGACCTGCTCCAGCGCCTCCTCGCCGGGGAGGGCGTCGGCGCGGAGCACCTCCGCCCCGCCATCCCCGCCCGCGAGCCCTTCGGCTATCGCGGCAAGATCGAGCCCAGCTTCGGACTCGACGAGGAGGACCGCCTGGCCCTCGGCTTCCGCGCCACCGGCCGTCGCTACGAGGTGCTGCGGCTCCGCGAGTGCCACCTCGTGCCGGAGCCAGTGTCCGCCTTGCTCGTCGCGACCCGGCAGTGGGCGGAGGCCGAGGGCCTCGCCCCCTACCTGCCCTGGAAGGACGAGGGCTTCCTCCGCTCGGTGACCCTGCGGGTCGGCCACCGTACCGGCGAGCTGCTCGCCGACCTCATCAGCACCCAGCGCCTGCCAGGGGGCCGCGACTGGGCCGAGCTCCACGCCTCCTGGGCCCTCGCGGTGCGCCGCTTCGCGGAGGCGCGCGACCTGCCGGCCCCCTCCACCTGGTGGACTCGCCACCACGCGGCGCCGGGTGAGCGCACCACATTCCATCCCCAGCACCTCGCCGGACCAGAGCACCTGGAGGACGAGCTCCACGTGCCGGGCGCGCCCCCGCTCCGCTTCACCATCCACCCCCACGCCTTCTTCCAGCCCAACCCGAGCATGGCCGAGGTGCTCTACGGCGTGGTCGCGGAGGTCGCAGGCGGCCCGAACGAGCATGGCGACCTCCCCACCGTCCTCGACCTCTACTGCGGCACCGGCACCATCGGACTCAGCCTCGCTCATCGGGCTCGCCACGTGGTGGGCATCGAGCTCGTCGAGGCCGCCGTCGACGACGCCCGCCGCGCCGCCGAGCGCAACCACGTGGATAACGCCACGTTCCTCGCCGGAGACGTGGCGGAGGTGCTCGGGAGCGAGGCGTACGAGGCCGCGTCTGGGGGCCACGGGGCGTCGGTCGAGGCCGTGATCGTCGACCCGCCGCGCGCGGGCCTCCTACCGGGGGCCGTGGAGGCCCTCGCCCGCATCGGGGCCCCGCGGCTCGTCTACGTCTCGTGCAATCCTGCGGCCCTCGCGCGCGACCTCGGCCGGCTGCGAGCCCTGGGTTATCGCCTGGAGGGCGTCACCCCCGTGGACCTCTTCCCGCAGACGCCGCACATCGAGTGTGTGGCGGAGCTCACCCTGGGCGCGCCTGGCTGAGCTCGAGACGCGCCCGGGGTACAGCGCGGCTTCTCAGTCCCCGCTGCCGTCCAGGGCGTTCCAGAAGCCCGGCGGGGGACCGTCGTCGTGCTCGACGACGAAGCGACCGCGGGTGGTGCAGTTGATGTCGCCGACGCTGGTGAGGATCTCGGTGGTCTCGCCCGTCGCGAGCCCATCGCCGATGCTCACGTTGCCCGTGACGTCGCAGTTCACCGCGGCGCCGTCGGTCTGGGACATGAAGATCGTCGTGCCCTCGACGTCGGCGCTCCCGGCCTGATCCTGGCCGCTGAGGAGCGGCAGGGAGGGGAAGACCACGTAGGTGGTGCCGTCCTCGACGCTGACCTCGCCCCACTCGCCCCAGCCGTTGGTGCCGGCGGCGGTGACGGTGGAGGGGCAGGTGGTATGCTCGATCTCCCAGGTGACGTTGCCCTGTACGAAGTCCCAGCGGCCCGGATCGTCGTCTCGGATCGTGTCCTGGCCCGGCATATCGGCGCAGGCGCCGACGGCGAAGAGGCTCATGGCGGCCAGGGCGAGGAGGAGGCGGCCGCTCAGGCGGCTGAGCCCTCGGAGATCGGTCAGGGTGGTGGTCTGGGACATCGCAGCTCCTCCAGTAGGGTTCATGGGCGGGGAGACCCTGCAAGAATCGGGCAACTCCGGCCCGTTCGGGATCCGAGGGGCGCCTCCCGGGCGCCGAACCCGAATTCCCCCATGATCCCGGGTGTGCTCCGCCGCCGCAGCCGAACGTTCGATCATCGAGGGGCGGCCCTCGCGGGGGGACAGGTGCGACATTTGCTTCACACCCGGTGGTTCTCGGGTGCGTACCGGGCTGCTCGAATCCTTGGACGAGCACGGTAGTGGATCGGGATGACGGTCCCCCGTGCGGACCCGCATTGGGCAGGATTGACGATAGTTATTCAGTATTAGCGCGTTCTTGCTAATACCCCTTTGAAGTGCAAAGATCTCTCGCGTGGATCCCTTCCGCAATCCCTACTCCCCAGGCGCGGGTGTCCCTCCCCCCGAGCTTGCCGGGCGTGAGGCGGAGCTTGAGTCCTTCAGGGTCTTCGCTCACCGTGTGGCGGCTGGCCGCCCGGATCAGAGCGTGGTGATCACGGGCCTTCGAGGGGTCGGCAAGACCGTCCTTCTCAATGGATTCGAGAAGCTCGCTCGGGAGGCCGGCTGTCAGACAGCGTTCCACGAGGCCGCGGAGAACGAGAACCTGCCTCGTCGCTTGGCACTCCTGCTCCAGGAGCTCATCCAGGGGATCAGCTTCAGCCAGCAGCTCCGCGCGACGGCCAAGGCCGCGCTCCAGGCCATCGGCAACTTCAAGATCGAGTACGAGGGTGTGAAGCTGGGCGTGGATGTAGCCCGCCGAGAGGATCTGGATCTTCACCTCACGCGGATCTTCGTCACCAGCGGGGAGGCCCTGGCGGAGCACGAGACCTCGGGCATCCTCTTCATCGACGAGATCCAGTACCTCACGGAGGTGGAGCTCGCGGCCCTGATC
Source organism: uncultured Myxococcales bacterium (assembly GCA_964511605.1). GTDB lineage: Bacteria > Myxococcota_A > UBA9042 > PHBI01 > JACKFB01 > CAZEHU01. The sequence goes on along the minus strand of CAZEHU010000153.1, from coordinate 2,069 downwards.
GCCGCCATCCACCGTTGTGCGCAGAAGTCCCTGCCGCTCTCGGTGGCTGCGGCAGGATTGCCTCTGGTCCACGGACGGCTGGGGAAGGCGAAGTCGTATGCTGAGAGGTTGTTCCGATTCCCGGCAATCGGGAGGCTCTCCCCTGCGGATGCGCGTGCCGCTCTCGAGCGGCCAGCGGAGGCCGAAGGCGTCGACTTCGGAGCCGCGGCCGGCGAGCGCATCGTCGAACTGACCGACGGCTACCCCTACTTCCTGCAGGAGTACGGGAAGGCGGTGTGGAACCACGCAACGGGCCCGAACATCGAGATCGGAGATGTCCTGGCCGCAGAGCCATTCGTGGTGCAGCACCTGGACGAGAGCTTCTTCAAGGTCCGGATCGAGAGGGTGACGGACGCGGAGCGGGACTACCTCGCGGCCATGGCGCACGAGCTCCAGGTAGCGGATGAGGGCGCGCGCCGACCCGGAGACGAGCGGGCGATCCGATCGGGTCAGATCGCAGATCGCCTCGGGAAGAAGGTCACCAGCGTCGCTCCGACCCGCTCGAACCTCATCGCCAAGGGGCTGGTGTTCAGCCCCCAACATGGCTACACCGCCTTCACGGTTCCCCAGTTCGACCGCTACATGGTGCGGAACTACCCGCTCGAGGAGCCCTGATTTCATCCTCCCTCCGGGTCTTTCGCGGGGGTGCGTCGAGGATCGAGCCCGCCGAGTGCGGCGGTTGATCGTGTCCTGCCGCGGCCGAGGCTGACAGACTCGCGCTCGGGCGGCAGAGTCACGGCATGGACTGGGAACCCGGCGCGGAGGAGGACGCTCGCATCGCCATCGTGGGTGTCGGCGCGCGCCTCCCCGGGGCGGCGGACCTCGATGGGCTCTGGCGGCTGCTGGTCGCGGGAGAGACCGCCGCACGGCGCTTCTCGCGGGCCGAGATGCTCGAGGACGGTGTTCCCGAGGAGGTGGTGGACGACTCGGACTACGTGCCGGTCCGCGCCGTCATCGACGACGGACGCGGCGCCACCGGAGATCCGGAGGCCGCCAAGGCCTTCGACGCCGCTTTCTTCCACATGAGCCCCGGCGAGGCTGCCCGCACCGACCCCCAGCACCGCCTCTTCCTGGAGTGCGCCCACCGCGCGCTCGAAGACGGTGGCCTCGATCCAGCGCGCTTCGACGGCCTCGCCGGCGTCTGGGGCGGCTGCTCCTCGCCCACCTACCTGCTCAACAACCTGCGCGGCCACCAGCAGGTGCCCGGCTCCCTGGGCGCCATGCCGCTCGTCCTCGGCAACGACCAGGATCACCTCGCCACCCGGGTCGCCTGGAAGCTCGGCCTCGAGGGTCCGGCCATCAGCCTCGGCACGGCCTGCTCCACCTCGCTGGTCGCCCTCCACCTCGCTTGTCAGGCCCTCCTCGATCATCAATGCGATGCCGCGCTGGCGGGAGGAGCCAGCGTCGTCGTGCCCACGCGGGCGGGCCACCTCTACCGGCCGGGCCACATCTTCAGTCGTGAGGGGGAGTGCCGCGCATTCGACAGCCGTGCGGACGGTATCTTCAGCGGCGACGGGGCGGCCGTCGTCCTGCTCCTCCGCCTGCCAGATGCCCTCGAGCGCGGCCTGCCGATCCGCGCCCTCATCACCGGCAGCGCCGTCAACAACGATGGGCGCCGCAAGGTGGGCTACAGCGCCCCGAGCGTCGACGCTCAGGCGGAGTGCATCGCGACCGCTCAGGCGGTGGCCGGGATCGAGGAGGCGTCGCGGATCGGCTACGTCGAGGCCCACGGCACGGGCACCCCCCTCGGGGATCCGGTCGAGGTGGCGGCTCTCACGCGGGCCTTCCGGGAGACGACCGCCGCCGTCGGCTCCACCGCCCTCGGCAGCCTGAAACCGAACCTCGGTCACCTGAACGCCGCCAGTGGGATCGCCGGCCTCGTCAAGGCCACGCTGGCCCTCGAGCGCGGGGCGATTCCCCCCCTCCGCGGATTCGAGAGCCCCCCCCCGGAGCCCGCCCTCGACCCCCCCCCTTTCCACATTCCCCCCGCGCCCCTCCCCTGGCCCCGCGGCGGGGAGCCACGGGTCGCC
>CAZEHU010000152.1:0-6602 GCA_964511605.1 uncultured Myxococcales bacterium | reverse complement strand
CCAGATTCGATACCCCAAGGCACGGAACCAGGTAGGGCCTGCCTCCTCGGCCGCCTCGGCCGAGGCCTCCGTCGCCGCCGCGCAGCCCTCGAGATCGCCGTGGAAGCCCGAGGCCTCGGCCCGCAGGAGCTGGAGCTCGGCCACCCACTCGCCCCCCGGATCGCAGACGAGCCCTTGGTGCGCCGCCTCGATGGCGCCGGCGAAGTCGTCGCCCTCGAGCTCCTCGCGGGCCGCGCGTGCATACCACCGCGCCGCGCGCGCCCCATCGCCTCCCCGGCGATAGTGCTCGGCCAGCGTGAGGGAGTCGGTCTCCCCCAGCTCCGCGAGCCAGTCGGCCGCGAGGCGATGGCCGAGGTCCCGATCCTCCGGGGTCAGCGTCGCGTACGCGGCCTCGCGCACCAGCGCGCTCCGGAAGCGATAGCCCTCGAGCCCTTGGGTCTCGGACTCGCGGCGGACGATCAGCTCGGCGGCCGCGAGGCGGGCGAGGTGGTCGCGCACGACACCGTCCGCAGGATCGCTCACCGTGAGGGTGGCGACCCCCTCGAGCCGGAACTCGTCGCCGAAGACGCTGGCGGCGCGGAGCACACGACGAACCTCGCTGTCCAGGCCGTCCAGGCGCGCCTCGACCATGCCGAGCACGGTCTCCGGCAGCTCCGCGTCCACTTCTTCGGCGGCGCTGCGGATCAGCTCCTCGAGGAAGAAGGCGTTGCCCTCGGCGCGATCGACGATGCGCTTCATCAGCTCCTCGCTGGCGCGATCGCCGAGGACCTGGAGCGCCAGCGCGGCGGCGGCCCGCCGGGAGAGGGGCTGGAGGTGGAGCTGGGTCAGATCGCGGCGCGCCCAGAGGCGGGGGAGGTGGTCTTCGACCTCCGGTGAGGCGAGCCCGAGCACGAAGAGGGGGGAGCCCCCGAGCCGCTCGAGAGCGAGATCGACCATGCGCACGCTGGGTCGATCCCCATGCTCGAGATCGTCGAGCACCACCAGCACGGGGTGCTGGGCCGCCTCGGCGGCGAGCCAGGTGCAGAAGGCGGCCCGCACCTGGTCGGCCATGAGCCGGCCATCGTGGCGGGCGGCGGCCAGCTCCACCCGGCCCTCCGCCTCGAAGGGAACTCCGAAGGCCTCGCCCAGGAACCACGCGATGCGATCGGCGATGGGCGAGCCTCCGAGGGCCCGCCGCAGGCTCGCCTCCACCTTCTGGCGCTGGAGCGGGAGGGGATCCCCGGTCCTCAGGCCCGCCCAGCGGCGGAACGCGGGGGCCAGCATCGAGTAGGCGGCGCCGGCGAGGAAGGCGTCCCCTCGCCCGAAGAGCATGAGGGCGTTCGGATCGGTGCGGTGGACCTCGTCCATGAGCTCACGGGCCAGGCGGCTCTTGCCCAGGCCCGCCGGCGCGGTCACGAGGAGCGCCGCGGCGTCAGGCTCCTCCACCGAGTAGCGCCACGAGCTCCGGAGCTGCCCGAGCTCGCGGCGGCGTCCGAGGCAGGGGGTCGGCTGGCCGAGGAGCAAGCGAGCCCCGGGGAGCTCGTCGGCCTCGCCCTCGAGGATCAGCTCGCCCTCTCGCTCTTGGAGCGCGAAGCGCGTGGGCAGCAGGCCCGCGGTGACCCGGTCGACGACGATGCGATCGCCGCTCGAGCCGAGGAGCAGCTCCACGGCGCGCTCGATGGCCTCGCCTACGGGCGCCTCGGCGGAGCGCCGCTGCATCGCTCGGCCGGTCGCGACGGCCACGGGCACATCGGGCAGCGTGGACCGGATCGTCAGGGCGCAGCGTGCGGCGCGTGCGGCGTGCTCGGTGGGCAGGCCCTGACCGGCCATCAGGACGACGAAGCCTCCGTCGGCGAGCTGCTCGACCACAGCGTCGAAGCCGGCGAGGGCCCGACGCAGGCGATCCCCGTCGTCCAGGGCGACCACCGACGAGCCCGTGGTGCCCAGCGCGGTCGCCGGGACCTCCCGCACCGTATCGTGCACGCCGCGTCCGCCCGCTGCGACGACGCTGACCAGGCGGCGCTCCTGTCGGGTGAGGACCGCCGTGCTGCCCTCGGCGCGGGAGGGGCGCCGCCGGCGGATGCGCGTCCGCGGCGCGATGGCGGCGAGCTCCTTGGCCAGGGCGGCGCCGTGGGGCGGACGCGCCTCCGGATCCTTCGCGAGGCAGCGGTTGACCAGGTCCTGGAGGGCCGTCGAGACGGGCGGGCCGGAGCGCACATCGTTGACCAACGGGGGGGTCTCCAGCAGCGTGCGCATCAGCACCGCCAGCCCCCGCTGTCCCGCGAAGGGCGGGCGGCCGGTGCAGAGCTCGAAGAGCACGCAGCCCATGGCGTAGACGTCGACCCGCTCGTCGAGCTTCTTCTGGCCGCGTGCCTGCTCCGGGGCCATGTAGCTCGGGGTGCCCAGGACCATGCCGGTCTGGGTGAGGCGGGTGCCGGCGCGGGTCCTCGCGAGGCCGAAGTCCACCAGCTTCGGGCGGCCGAGCTGGCCCTCGACGAGGAAGACGTTCGCCGGCTTCACGTCCCTGTGCAGGATGCCCGCCTCGTGGGCCACCCCCAGGGCGGCAGAGGTCGCGATGGCAAATGTGAGGCAGGCGTCCAGGTCAGCCGGCGGGCCGCCCTTCAGGAGATCGGACAGGTCGCAGCCCTGGAGCCACTCCATCGCCAACCACATGGCGCCCTCTTCGGTGGTGCCGTGATCGACGTGGCCGACGATGCCGGGATGGTCGAGGGCCTCGAGGGTCCGGGACTCCCGGTGGAAGCGGCGGGCAGCGTCCATATCCGAGGTGCCCGCCATCACCTTGACCGCTACCCGCTCGCGGCGCTGACGATCCTCCGCCGCGTAGACCACCCCCATGGCGCCTTCGCCCGCGACCCGCTCGATCGCGAAGCGCTCTGCGATGAGGTCGCCGGGCTTCACAGGCGGCTAGCTCATCCAGGTGGCGTCTCGCTGGACCTCCCAGCGGGTGGTGACCTTCTTCGCTCGGGTCCAGAAGCGGTAGCCGTCCCAGCCGGTCATATCGCCGTGCCCGAAGCGGGAGTCGTTCCAGCCCCCGAAAGCGAAGGGCTCGCGGGGCACAGGGACGCCGATGTTCACGCCGCACATGCCGGACTCGAAGCGCTCGATGGCGTAGCGGGCGACGCCGCCCGAGGTGGTGAAGATCGCGGCAGCGTTGCCGTAGGGGTTGTCGTTCTCGAGGGCGATGGCCTGGTCCAAGGAGTCGACCCGCAGGATCGAGAGCACCGGGCCGAAGATCTCCTCGGAGGCGCAGGGCATGTCGGGGGTGACGTGGTCCAGGATCGTCGGGCCCAGCCAGTACCCGCCGGCTCCCTCGACGCGGGCGCCCCGGCCATCGACGAGGACCTTGGCGCCCATGCGCTCCGCCTCGTCGATGGAGCGCGTGATGCGCTCCAGGGCGGCGCCGTTGATGATGGCGCCCATGTCCTCGCCGAGGGTGATGGCGTCCGCGTACTCGACCATGCGGGCGACGATGGCCTCCACGTCCCCTACGCCGACCATCACGCTTGCGGCCATGCAGCGCTGGCCGGCGCAGCCGAAGCTGGACGCCACCACGGTCTGAGCGGTGAGCTCGAGGTCCGCGTCCGGCACCACCACCAGGTGGTTCTTGGCTCCGCCCAGGCAGAGCATGCGCTTGCCCAGCGCGGCCCCGCGGCCGTAGACCAGCCGCGCCACGCGGGTGGAGCCGACGAAACCGAGGGCCACGATTCCCGGGTGGTCCACGAGCGCCTCCACGGCGGCGCGGCCTCCCTGCACCACGTTGAGCACACCGTCCGGCAGGCCGGCCTCCGAGAGCAGCTCCGCGAGGCGCGTGACCCCAAAGGGCACCTGCTCAGAGGGCTTGATGAGGAAGGCGTTCCCGGCCACCAGGGCCTGGGGCAGCATCCACATGGGCACCATGATCGGGAAGTTGAAGGGCACGACGCCGGCGACCACACCGAGGGGGCTGTGCTGCACCTCGCAGTCGATGCCGCGGGAGACCTCGAGCTTCTCGCCCTGGGCGAGGTTCTCCAGGCAGAGGCCATACTCGAGGCACTCGATGCCCTTGGCCACCGAGGCCCGGCCCTCCGAGAAGGTCTTGCCATTCTCGTGGCTCACCAGCCAGCCGAGCTCGTCGATGTGCTCGGCCATCAGCTCCCGGAAGCGGAAGAGCACGCCGGCCCGCTCCTTGAGCGGGGTGGCCTCCCAGCCAGGCTGCGCCTTCTCGGCCGCCAGTACCGCGGTGTCCACGTCGGCGGCGCCGCTCAGCCCCACCCGACCCATCGCTCGGCCGTGGCGCGGATTCTCCACCTCCAGGCTCTCACCGGTCGAGGCGGGCACACGCTGGCCGCCGATCAGGTTGTCGGCCTCCCCGAACGCGAGGAGGTCGTAGGAGCGGGCGGGGAAGGGCTGGCTCGGCATGGCGTGGCCTCTCGGCTCTGGGGGCGACGGAGGGGAAGGTATAGCGGTCCCGCTCGAGATGCGATCATCCGTTGCGGTCTCTCCGTCAGCGCTGCCATCTCCCCCGTCCTGCGATGGCAGGACGAGCATCTCCCAGGGGACGAGCCGGCCGCTACCTCTTGGGTCGGCCGGGGGCGTCGAGGGGGATGCCCACATCGGCCGGATCCCCATAGAGGTAGGTATAGCGAGCCCAGGAGCGGGTGACCCGCTTCGCGTAGCCGCGGGCCTCCCGATAGGGGATGCGCTCCACGAAGACATCGAGGGGCTCGGAGCCGAAGCGCCTACGCCACTTGCTCACCGCGCCCCCACCGGCGTTGTAGCCCGCGCTCGCCAGCGGAAGCACGGGGTGTCGTGCCATGAGCTGCCCGAGGAAGCGGGCTCCGAGCGCGATCGACACCTCCGGTCGTCGCAGGCTCCGGGGCGTGGCCGTGTGGTCGGTGCCTTTGGCCAGGTATCGAGCCGTGGGGAGGATGATCTGCATCAGCCCGATAGCATTGGCCCAGCTCTCGATGTCGGGATCGAAGCCGCTCTCCTCCCTCATGATCGCCCAGATCCAGTGGGGGTCGATGCTGTGCTCCCGTGCCGCCGCCTCCACCAGCCCGCGGAAGGGCCGAGGGTGGGCGAGCTCCCAGAGGCGCCGCGCCGATCCGCGCGGGGCCAGGGCCCCGAAGCGCGGCTCCTCTCGGCGGGCCAGGCGCGTCGCTGCGCTGTGCTCCCCGAGGTGATCGAGCAGGGCCACGATCGTCCAGGTCCAGCCCGGCTGATCGGCCGGCGCCGGGGCCGCCCCCAGGGCCAGGAGCTCCTTTCTCGCCGAGGGCCTCAGCCCCATGCGCGCCAGGGCCACCGCCTTCTGGAAGCCTGGCTCCTCGAGGAGGCTCTCGGGGATGCGCGCCAGGGGATCGGCCGCAGCCTCCTCCCTATCGCCGGCCATCGCCCGTGCGGCCTCCACCTCCGCTGGGGCGACCTCCGCCAGGCGCGCCTCCGCGAGGAGCGCGTACCACGTCAGCGGGTAGGTCTCGATCGTCTCGCGCCACGTGGCCCGAGCCTCGTCCGCTCGCTTCAGGCGGGCCAGCGCGCGCCCCTTCCAGTACAGGGTCCGGCCCTCGGCGCGGTAGTGCGTCTCGCGCTCGATGAGCTCCAGGAGGCGGTCCGCGATCGCCACCGCCTCCCTCCAGCGCCGCTTCTCGATCCGCGGCCAGAGGAGCCTCCAAGCCGCCTCGTCGGCCCAGTCCCCCGCCGGCCAACGCTCGAGGCTCTCCCAGAGGAGCTCGTCTGCCCCCTCCTGATCCCCCCGGCGAAGGGCCAGCTCCGCCACCATCACCTGGGCATCGTCGGCCGTGGAGCGCTCCGGGAAGGTCTCGACGTGCTGGCGCAGGAGGCGCTCCGCGCGCTTGGGTCTGCCCGCATCTCGCTGGCTCTTGCCCCCGGCGAAGGTCGCCCAGGCCAGGTGCTCTCCCTTGCAGCCCAGTGCCTCCTCGAAGATCGGCCAGGCCGCCTCTCGCTCCTTCTTCTTCACCAGGGTGCGGGCCTTCATCACCAAGGCCTCGCAGCGGGTCTCGCCGAGCTCCTTGTGGGTGGCGAGCACCGGCGCGAGGGCCGCCAGCGCCAGGCCGTGTTGGTGGGCGCGGAAGAGGCGACGGGCGGCGTAGAGCGGGCCCTCCGCGAGGCCGGACGAGGGCGCGGCCTCGGAGCCGCCCTCTTCGTGCTCCTCCAGGAGCTCCCGGGCTCGCCGGTGCAGCCGCGAGCTGGAGGGCAGCCCACGCAGCAGCGCCCGACCGCGGGCCTCGCGACCGCTCCGAAGGTGGGCGGAGCCGGCATAGTAGCCCAGGTAGTCGGCGAGGGTCGGCCAGCGCTTGGCCAGCGCCTCGAGGGGCTCGGCCACGGCCTCCCACTGCCCCGCATCGTGGCGCGAGAGGAGGGCCAGCATCTCGGCGGCCCGCCCGCGCTCGCTGCCCGGGCCCTCGGACCCCGCGATGGCCTCGAAGGCCTCGGCGGCCTTGTGGTTCTTCCCGTCCAGGTAGGCCTGCACGGCGCCGGCACCGTGGCCCTCGGGGAACCACGGCTTCAGCTCCTCGACCCTCTCCAGGGGGGCCTCGATCAGGGGCATCGCGGGAGCGCCGTCGTCCGATTCTCCAGCCGAGGAGCCAGGCGCCACCTTGCTGATC
>CAZEHU010000151.1:6090-6639 GCA_964511605.1 uncultured Myxococcales bacterium | reverse complement strand
ATCAGCGGAGACCTCGACCGGTCGTCCGAGGCTGTCGGCGAGCAGCCGAGCGAAGAGCGTGCTCCGGGAGAGCCCACCGGTCACCACCACGCGGCCCTCGTCGCGCTCCACGCCGCCACGCGCCGCCTCGAGGTTCTCGCGTGCGCTGAAGGCGATCCCCTCCAGCACCGCGCGGGCCACGTGGGCGCGCGGGGCCTTGGCGACGTCGGCCACGAGGTGCGAGAGCCCCAGGGTCGAGATCGGCAGGGAGAGGGCCGAGGCGTCGAAGCGCTCGGCCCCCAGGGTGGAGGCGATCCCCGCGGCGCCGGGGCGCGAGGCCGCCGCGTCCACCAGCAGGCGAGCGAGGGGCACACCGAGCAGGTCGGCGAGCCAGTCGAGGGCCTGTCCGGCGGCGCCGCCGTTGGCCTCCCGGATCCAGCGCTCCGGCAGGACGTGGCAGCCGGTCCAAAGGTGGGGCCCGGGAGCGCCTCCGGGGTGCTCGAGGATCCGCTGGATCGGCAGGGTCGTCCCGGCGACGATGCCGCTCTCTCCTGGCGCGACGACCCCCGC
>CAZEHU010000151.1:0-6080 GCA_964511605.1 uncultured Myxococcales bacterium | reverse complement strand
TGTCGGCGCCGCCTACTGCCACCGGGATCCCCGCGCTCACGCCCAGGTGGGCCGCCGCCTCGGCGCGGAGCTGCCCGAGGGTCTCACCTGCGCGCCGCAGGGCCGGAGCCGCGGCCCGGGCGCCGGACCACGCCGGGTCGTCGGACCAGGTCCCCGCTGCCAGATCGAAGAGGGAGCTCTCCGCCGCGTGCGACCGATCCGTCGCCGTCTCTCCCGTGAGCTGGAGGCCGAGCCAGTCCCCGAGGCCCAAGATCGCCGAGGCCCCATCGAGGACCTCCGGGCGCTCCTCGGCCAGCCAATGCAGCCGGGCCGCCCACGCGATCGGCGAGGGGTAGTGGCCGGTCCGCGCGGCGAGCTCCGCGCCCCGCTCCGCAGCCAGCTCGGACGCGGAACCCGCGGCGCGCGCGTCCCGGTTGGGCACAGCGAAGCGCACCTCGGTCTCGTCCCGGCCCAGGACGATCATCGCGTGGCGCATCGAGGCGATCGCGAGGCCGCTCACGTCGTTGGCCCTCACCCCGGCCGAGTCGAGGACCTCTCGGGCGGCCTCGCCGAGCCGCGCCCAGATCGGGGGCAGGTCGAGGTCGAGTCCCCAGCCTCCGGTACCCGGCGCGACGCGCGGACGCCACCTTCGCGCAGCGGTCACGAGGGTCCCTCGATCGAGCTCGACGAGGCCTACGCGCCCCCCTCCGCCCCCGGCGTCCAGGGCCATGACCCAGCGGTCGCTCAACGCTGCTCGCTCGCGCTCATCCCGGGAGCATCGCCGGGGCGTCGAAAACCGCAAGGGGTTTGGGAGAGCTCAGAGCCCTTCAACGATCGCCTCCATCACCTCGTGGCGTGTCCCCACGGCCTCCCGGAGGCGGGCCATCTCTTCGGCGAAGCCCTCGTCGCGCTCCCAAGCCACCAGGTCAGCGAGCGCGGCGACCTCCAGGAGCTCGGCGCCGGCGTCCACCCAGTCCTCGAGGGTGGCCTTGTCCAGGGGTCCGGAGAGCAGCCCGAGGTAGAGGTCGCGGTAGGCCTGCCGCCAGGTGTCGATAGCGAAGAGGCGTGGCGAGAAGGCGTCGGTGCCGTGCCAGCTCCCCTGATCGGCTTCGAGCGGCTCGCCGTTCCAGTTCAGGGCCCAGGTGGCGTCGGCATCCCACGTGATGATGCGGAAGCGGTCGGCGGGGGTGCCCGGCGTCGCCGCCTGGTCGTGGTGGAGGTAGTAGTTCTTGGTGAAGGTGTCCCTGTTCATCGCCAGGGTGTGGACCGCCTGCCAGGCCAGGAAGTCCTGGAGAGCGAGGCGGGGCTCCACCTCGGCCGCGAAGTCCGCCTCGGTCTTCGGGGTATCGCTGAGGGCCTCGAGCAGCTCGGCCAGGTCCTCGTGGGGCAGGTCCTCGTTGAGCTTCTTCTCGTAGCCCTTCAGGGGGTCGGGCTTGTCGTTCCAATTCGCGTTGTGGTTCACCGCCTTGTAGACGCTGCCCTCCTTCGACAGGCCTACCCGGCCCAGGTACACGCGGTCGACGCGCTCGATGGCCTGGTACAGGCCGTGGAAGGTGCCGTTGAGGGCCACCACCACGTGCTCCACGCGGGGCGCCAGGCCCCCGGCCGCCAGGATGGCGTCCATCGTCAGCTTGTTCCGCATCCAGGTGGCGTCCACCCAGCTCGCCTGGAGGACGACGCGCCGATGGGGCTCCCCCTCGTCGCCGCTGAAGAGGTCGGTCTCCCACTTGTGGTCGTCGGGGAAGGTGAGGCGGTAGGACTTCTTGGGGAAGGTGCGGGACAGGCCGCCGTGGAGCTCCATCCGCACCCCCTCCCAGCTCTCCCCGTCGATGCTCACCGAGACCTCGATCTCGATGGCCTCGTCCTCCTCCACCTTGTCGTTCAGCTCTACGAGATCGGCGGGATTCGCCTCGATGAGGATCCAGGGGATCCCGAGATCTTCGGACCCGGAGAGAACCTGCGTGTCGCCCCCTCTCACGCCTCCTTGTGCGTCCTGGGGCTCGGGTTCGGGCTGGGCCTCTGAGCCGGGCTCCTCGCCCTCGGGCTCCGGCGGCTCCAGGGTCGTGGGGCCAGGCGGTCCCACGCTGGGGACCTCCCCCTCTTCCGGCGAGGAACACGCAGCGCCGGTCGAGATCAGGAGGGCCCCGCCGAGGAGGAGCGCGCGACGGCGAGTCGCCTCGCCCATCAGGGGCTCCACGCCGGGCCCACCGGAGTCCCGCACGCCTCGGCCTGCACGCAGCCGGTCGCGGGATCGAAGGCCGGCACACCGGCCACGTTGCCGCCGACCCCATCGAGGCCCGGGGTGTCCACCCAGGAGCAGGTGATCGCGAGGTGATCCGGCTTCGGCCCTCCCGCCAGCTCGTCGTGGTTCTTCACGTTCTCCACGTTCCCCACCACCACCGACGCCTCCACCGTGAGCTGGCCGTCCGAGCCCCAGTCGTAGCTATCCCCGAAGCGCAGCCCCACATCACAGCCGGTCACGAGGGTGCGGGTCACCTCCACCGTGGGAGACCCATAGCCCGCCTCGATACCCTGCTCGCAGTCCCGGACCACCGTGTCGGAGATACTGACCGTGCCGCCGGTGCTCGCGGCGACCCCCTCGTGGCGGAAGCCCTCGAGCCAGGCGCGCTCGATCACCACGGTCGCGCCGTTGTGGTCGATGGCGTCATCCTCCCCGAGGGCGAAGACCACGTCCTCGAGGCGGCTCGGGACGGGCTCCCCGCCCTCGAGCAGGGCGTCCTTCAGGTAGACGCCGTCGTTGTCGTCGTCCTCCGCGAGCCCATCCCCGTCAGGGATGTGCAGCCAGTGCCCGCCTCGCACCTCGAGGTGGGTGCGGATGAACTCCCCGCCGGTGTCGACGAGCGCCACCAGCACCTCCTCCAGATCCACCGAGGCGTCCCGGGTGCCGAAGGCCTTGGCGGCCGACCCCACGAGCCCCCCGCGCAAGACCTGCAGGCTGCCCTCCACCCGCAGCATCGGCTGGGAGTCCGAGTGGCCGAAGGTGCGGGAGGCGTCGCCGCCGCCGCCCGTGATCCAGGTATCCACCAGGGAGGCGCTGGCCCCGGCCTCCACCACCAGCTCGGCGCCCTCACCCAGGACCACAAGGGTGTCTTCGGTGGCGAGGGCCTCGCCGGCCTCGATCGTGGCGATGCCCTCGACCAGGACCACCTCGCCGGGTCCCCAGGTCCCCGAGATCGCACCGGAGACGACCCGATCCGCGGTAGCCACCGCCTCCACGTCCTTGCCGCCGACCAGGTGCGCCCCCACCGCCAGCGTCACCATGAGGACGCCGCGGCCCCGATGGACCCGAACCTCGAGGGACTTGCCGTCCACGTCGAGGCTCGCCTCCTCGAGGGCCAGGTCGGCGACCCGCACCGGGAGGGGGATCGGCGTGTCGGCGAGGACGCGCGCCGGGAGCTCCACCTGCGGGAGGTCGGCGCTACTCGACTCCGGCTCCGGCTGAGCGCCGGCCTCCGATTCCGGGGCGGGGGGGGCGTCGGCCTCGGACTCGACGTCGCCTTCGGGGGCGGGGATCGCGTCAGCGTCCTCTCCCGGAGCGGGCCCCCGCTCCGATTCTGGCTCGCCCGCTCCTCCTCGGCTGCAGGAGGAGCTGTCCCCGCCGGCGTCCGCGGCCGCCAGCGTCGTGTCGTCCTGGGCCTGGGGCGTAGCCCCGTGCCCACAGGCCGGCAGGGGCCCACAGAGCCCCGCGACCATCGTGAGGCCCAAGGCCACGCGGCGGTCCCCCACCCTCATCGCCCGGCCTCCCAGACGTCGAGCTTCTCGAGGAGCGTGGTGCGGCGGGCCTCGATGGCGGCGAGGAAGTCGTCCATTTGGCCTTCGATCTTCACCTGCACCGCCTCGCAGGTGGCCTCGTCGCCGAGCTTCAGCTCCTTCATCGCGAGGCAGGTAGCGGGATCGTCGAGCAGGGCGAAGAGCTCGCCCTGGACCTCGTCGAGCCGGGTCGCGAGGGTGGCGGGCGGCAGGGTCTCCACCATGAGCTCGCGGAGGGCGGTGGCGAAGCGGGCGTAGACCTGCTCGGAGTGGAGGAAAGCGTAGTCCAGGTCCCCCTCGGCGCAGTAGAGCAGGCCGTGGGGGTCCTCGAGGGCGTGCTTGCCGCCATGGTGGCAGTCGCTGTCGAGGTCGTCCGGATCCCAGCCGAGGGGGCGCCAGTACCAGCCCTGCCCCTCTCGGGAAGCATAGAAGAGCGCCTCATCGACCCAGTCGCCGTTCCGCAGGTAGCTGTGGAAGGCCACCCACCGCGCGTAGCCATCGATGTCCATGCGCTCCGCCAGGGCCGCGTCGAGGGCGGCGCCCTCCAGCTCCTCGGGCAGCGCCATGAGCCCCTCGTATTGGGCGAGGGCCCAGGCGGCGCCCTCGGTGTCGTGGGGCCACTTCACGTCCTCCGGCTTGTCCTCCGGGTCGAAGCGACGCCGGATGACCGCGTCGAGGGCAAGCAGATCTCGGTGCAGGGCCTCGGCCGGCTTCTCGAGGAGGAAGTAGACCCCTGCGGCTTCGCCCTGCACGTAGAGGCGCACGAAGCGGAACTCGAGGGGGAAGAGGCCCTCCTCCCGGAGCAGCCGATCCGCGAGCGCCTGGTTGAAGTAGCCGGAGTCCTTGCACAGGGAGATCAGGTAGAACTCGTCGTCGGCGCTACGGGGTCCGAGGCGGCGGGCGGTGCTGCCCGAGAGGTTCACCGACATGCTCTTGCGGCTGCAGTCGATCGAGGTCTGGCCGCGGAAGTTGGCCTTGGCGGGGATCGGATCGCGGTCGCCGAGCTGCACGTGGAGGGTGAACTCCGACTTGGACTTGGCGGCGTGGTACTCGTCGTACACGGCCTCCTCGGCCTCCGTGAAGGTCAGGTAGACGTCCTCGCCGAAAGGGAAGTCGTCCTCGGCAGCGGCCTCAGCGTCACAGGGTAGCTGGGACACGTACTCGAGGGCGGAGGGCGGCGTCACAGCGCAGGGCTCGGGGAACTGCACCTCCAGGGGACCTGGCGCCGGGGGGCAGGTGGCGAGGCGGATCGGCTCGACCTCGCCGGGAGGGCTCCAGCTCACCTCCTCCTCCACGACGACGAGGGAGCGGCGCACGGGGCCGTAGGGACCCTGGACGAGGTCGAGGAGCTCCCGCAGGGCGACGAGGTCCGGCGCGATGGTCGCGCCGGGCCCGAGGGCGTCCAAGCGGGTGTGCAGGTGGGCGCGATCCCGGCTCAGGTCCGCGAAGAGCTCTCCCGCCCGAAAGACCGCCACGCGACGACTCTCGGGCAGGGCGTCGAGGGTGGTCCGGGCCGCCTGGACGCGGCCCTCGTGGAGGGCACCATCGGCCGACGGGACCACCACCAGGAAGACCAGGCCCTCGTCCTCCGGGATGGGGGTGGAGACGGTCTCGAGCGGCTCCCCTCCCGAAGCGAGGACCGGCGGCGGCCCCGCGGGCAGCACGGCCACCTGCACGCCTCCAGCAGGCCACGGCTGGACCGAGAGGATGAGGCCCCCGCCGCAGGGCTCGGAGACCCGGAAGGTCACATCCTCGAGGGGGCTCGGCGGCGAGGCCTCGGGCGCCGGCCCGCCGCGCGCGTCGGCGGCGGGAGACTCTACGACGAAGCCGTCGCTGCTCTGGGCGTTCCCCTCGCCGGCGCTGCTGTCGGAGCCCGAGCACGCCGCCGCCAGCGTGGCGAGCGCGAGAGGGACGAGGCGCGGTGGGGTCGAGGCCAGGCGGAGCTCCGGGGCCGGGCGGGAACCCGGGGCCCGGGGCCCGGGGCCCGGGCCTGGGCCCGGGCGTTGATAATATGGCCCTCCATGGCTCAGAAATAAGGTCTGTTGGACACCTCTGGGGGCCTCCTCAGCAATCGACTTTATCAATCCAAGGTGCCTACATATGTGGCCCTTTTGGTGGCCTGGATGCGCATTGATAAAAGTTTGTACCGCACAACCGTCCAGAATTTAAGTGAAACCTCGTATTGACAAAGACCCCCCCTACCCACGTACATGAACGTGACTTTATCAACGCCCATGTTCGTAGGGATAGCGTCCTCCCCCTGTAGTTGATTGAAGGGACGAGGAGACACATATTGAAAAGGTGACCCCAGCCTTTTCGAAAATGCGCGG
>CAZEHU010000150.1:3986-6660 GCA_964511605.1 uncultured Myxococcales bacterium | reverse complement strand
GCCGCGGCCTTGTCACCGCCGGCCTCGGCGCCGCCCTCCTTCTTGTCGCAGCCCAGGAGCGCCACGGTGGACGCGAGGGCAAGGGTGAGGACGGTCGTCATGAGCTGGGTGCGGATCTTCATGGGTGGGCTCCCGGGTGCCGGAGGGAATGGAGGCGGGAAGCTAGCAGCGCGAGCGAGCGCCGTCGAGCGACCTCCGGGCCCTCACCGTCCGACCAGATCCCCGAGGAGGATGTCTGCGATCCTCTCCGAGGCTCGGCCGTCCCCATAGGGGTTGGTCGCGGTCCGCATCCGAGCGCGTGCAGCGGGATCGTCGAGGAGCTCGAGCGCCTCGGCGAGGATCCTGCTCGGATCGGTGCCAACCAGCCGCGCCACCCCCGCCGCGATGCCCTCCGGGCGCTCGGTGGTCTCCCGGAGGACCAGTAGCGGGATCCCGAGGGAGGGGGCCTCCTCCTGCACTCCGCCCGAGTCGGTCATCAGGAGCGTCGCGCGCTTCATCAGCCCAACGAACGCGGTGTAGGGGATCGGATCGATGAGGCGCGCGCGCGGGTGGTCGCCGAGCAGCTCCCGAGCGGGGCCCACGACGCTCGGGTTCGGATGCACCGGCCAGATCGCCTCGGTGTCCTCGCGGGCGTCGAGGACCTCACGGATCGCGCCGAGGGCCCGGGCGAGCTCGGGTCCGAAGCTCTCTCGGCGGTGAAGGGTCACCAGGATGAGGCGGCGCCCCACGGTCAGGGGGACGATGGGAGGCGCCTGGAGCGCGGCAATCCCCTGGAGCGCGTCCACGACCGTATTGCCGGTCATGTGGACGTGGTCCGGGACCGCACCGGCATCTCGGAGCGCGCCGGCCGCCGTCTCGGTCGGCGCGAAGTGCCAGCGCGTCAGCACGGTGGTCAGGCGGCGGTTCGCTTCCTCCGGGAAGGGGCTGAAGAGGCTGGGGGTGCGCAGGCCCGCCTCCACGTGGCCGAAAGGGATGCGCCGGTAGAAGCTGGCCAGGGCCGTCATCAGGACGGTGGTGGTGTCGCCCTGGGCGATCACCGCGTCCGGCGCCTCGGCGTCGAGCACCTCGTCGAGGCCCAGGGCCAATCGGGAGGTCAGCTCCGGGAGGCTCTGGCCCGGCCGCATCAAGGCCAGATCGCGGTGGGCCTCGAGGCCGAAGACCTCGGCCACCTGATCGAGGAGCTCCCGGTGCTGGCCGGTGAAGAGGACCCGCACGCGCAGGCGGCCGGTGCCCTCCAGGGCCCGGATCACAGGGGCGAGCTTGATCGCCTCGGGGCGCGTGCCCAGGGCGACGAGGACGGTGGGTCGGGCGGTCATGGGCCTCGAGGTGCGGTGGACGAGATCCCGGGCCGCGGCACGACACTGTCGGCCTCGGGCCGGAAGACGTGTCGGGCTGCGACCGCCTGCGCCGCCAGCACGTAGAACCACCAGTTCCAAGCCTGGCTCAGGAACATGGCGCTGACCAGGACCGCGGCCAGGGTGGGCCACTGCGAGTGCGTGACGGCGCGATCGAGCCCCCGGACGTGTCCCCAGCGCTCGAGCCTGATGGCCCCGAGGGCCGTCGCCGCGAGCAGACCGCAGAAGGGCACGAAGCCAGCGAGGCCGGTCTCCGCGAAGCACTGGATCCAGGAGTTATGCGCGGCCCTCAGATCCCACGTGACCGGATCGACCACGTAGTCGAAGTAGTTGTCGGTGAAGCGGAAGAAGCCGACCCCGAAGAGCGGGTTGTACTTCACCATGCGCATGCCGGCGCCCCAGGCGTCGAGGCGCCCCTGGGCGCTCTCGTCCACCGCCCCGGTCTCAAGCCCCTGGCGGGCACCGATACCCGCGACCATCGCGAGGCCCACGAGCCCGACCGCGACCGCCGCCCAGGTGAGCCAGCGGCTCTTCACCCGGCGCCGGAGGATCAGATAGAGGGCCGCCGCCAGGCCGAGCAGCCCACCGCGGGACTGGGTGGCGATGATCCCTGCGATGGCCAGCACACCGAGCGCGCCGTAGAGCATCCGCCGCAGCCCGACGGTCTCGAGGAGAGCCAGGACGGCGAAGGGCACCCCGGTGAGGAGCACCAGCGCCAGGTCGTTCGGATCCGCCAGGAGACCCACCAGTCCGGCGCGCGATCCCTCGATAGTCGCCCGGCCCGTGAGCTTGGACCAGAGGGCGTAGCCCCCGAGGAACGCAGCGCAGAGCAGGATGGTCGACTGGAGGGCCGTGGCCCTCCGGGGGGTATCGACCAGGTTCACGATCAGGACGTAGAGGATCACGATCTTTACGAAGAGATCCTTGAAGGCCGCCATGCTGTCGGCCCGGTCGGTCGAGAGCACGACGGACGCTGCCACCGCGGCCACCAGCGCCATCATCCAGCGGTTGACCGGATCGGCGCGGAGGCGGAGGTCGCGGGCCATCAGGCGCCAGACGGCGAAGAGGCCCAGCGCCGCGAGGGCCGTGAGCTTGGCGGGCTGAAGGCGGGCAAGGGCCGGCAGGAAGTCGCCGGGACGGGTGTAGAGCACCACCAGGAAGCAGAGCAGCCCAAAGAAGGCATTGGTGGCGCCGAGCCACGCCATCCACAGGGCCACCACGGCTGCGATGGGCGCCAGGGGGTGGATCCAGGCGCTCAACCCGACGAGCGCGCTGGCGCCCAGCGCTGCGAGCAGCGCCCCACGCTCCCCCGCCCGGCG
>CAZEHU010000150.1:0-3886 GCA_964511605.1 uncultured Myxococcales bacterium | reverse complement strand
CCGGCGATCTCCTCGGCCTCGTAAGGCATGCGAACGGTGCGATCGAAGAACTCGAAGAAGACCACCAGGCTTACCCCCACCATCAGCCCACCGAAGAGACCAACGATGAGGAACCCGAGGAGGCTGTAGACCGGCGCGATCTGGGGCTTGGTGGCCTTCTCGATGAGCACCACCTTGCTCTCAGCCTCGTGGGCGGCCAGCGAGCGTGTCACCTTGGCGTCCTCGAAGCGCTCGAGCAGGCTCGCGTAGACCTTCTCCTTCACGTCTCGCTCCCGCTCGAGCTCAGCGAGGGTGAGCTCCCGATCCGCGAAGGACTTCACGCGCACTAGGAGCTCGTCCTCCTTGTCCGCCAGGTACTCCACCTTCTCCTCGAGGCTCTCCACGGAGCGAACGAGCCTCCTGTACGCCTTGGAGCCACGCATCTTGCGCGAGCTCTTGCTCCTGCCGTCGCGACCGGAGGCCTCCTCCTCGCTGTCCTCCCCCGACGGATCCACCCCAGCCTCCTTCGCGCCGTCCGAAGCCTCCCGGGCCTCTCGGACGCGCTTCTTCTTGAGCTCCGCTTTGTACTTGGAGACCAGGGCCCGGGTGGCCGCCACCTCGGGGTGGAGATCGGTGTAGCTGCTCTTGAGCTTGCGCAGGCGCGAGCGCGCCTTGGCCAGCTTCGTCGCCAGGGATCCCACGCTCGACCCCGTGCCGGCGGCCTCCGCGTAGAGGGCGAGCTGCTCCTCGAGCTCCACGAGCTCGGACTCGGCCTTGGTACGATCGGACGAGACGCGAGAGTAGGACTCGAGGTGTACCTTGTGGAGCTCCGGCAGGATCGCCTCTTCCCCCGCGCGGTTCACGCGGATCTCCTCCACGAGAGCGTCGAGCTCAGCGGAGACGCGTGCGAGCTCCTCGCCGAGGTAGGTCACCGTCTGTTCGAGGGCGGCGGTCTGGGGTCGGACGATCTCCTCGATGAGCACCTCGGTGAGAATGTTCAAGCCGTCGTAGACCCGATTCGCCCATCGTCCGACGATGCTGATACGGATGAGGCCGCCCCCCTCGCCGTAGACGTCGACCTGGCGGCGGAAGGACTCGACGCGGCTCGCGATATCCTCCGTCGTATTGTCTTCAGTGATCTCCCCGAGCTCCCTGAGCGCCCGCTCGAGGGTCATCGAGCTCCGCACAATGCTGCCCACCGCCTGAATACGCCGGGTCACGCGGGTCTCGATCATCAGATCCCGGAGGATCGGATTCGAGCCGGTGCGCTCCTGGACCAACACCAGGGCGGAGGCCTTCATCTTCGGCCGCACCACGAAGCGGGCCGTGACGGCGAGCAGCGGCACCACGACGAGGGGGATCGCGACCACCCGCCAGCGGGCCCGGATCGCGTCGATCAGGAGCCAGGGATCGAGGCGGATCGGCTTCACTCCTCGGCCCTCCGATCCGGGGCGCCGATGGGGGTCGCGACGGCCGGCGCGGCCGTGTCGATGCGGGCCCTCGCGGGCGCTGGAGCGCGCGTGCGCCTCAGGCTCTCGAGCCACTGCCGGAGCTGTGGGAAGCCCTGCTCGTTGAAGACGACGCCCACGGGCGGGATGTGGGTCGCCTCGAGCCAGGCCACCGTCTGGGCGAGATCGGAGCGATTCGTCACCCGCTTGCGCGCCACGACGAGGGCGCCGTCGAGGGCCTCGAGCCACGCGGGTGGGATGCCCAACACCCCCGGCCCTTCGGCGATGGGGGGGCCATCGACGATCACCGTGGTGCTCCTGCCGTGATCGCGCGGGTGGTGCTCCTCGAGCTCCTGCCAGGAGAGGAAGACGAAGCGCCTCCAGCCCAGGGCACGGAACTCGCGCTGGAGGGTGTGGCACAGGTAGGTGCGCCCCTCCCTGTGGCCCGGCGACGTGATCAGCACATAGTGAGCATCCGCCGCGTCGAGGGCCGCCGCGATGCGGGTCGCCATCAGCCGATCGCGGCGCGACTGGTCGAGGGCGGAGGCCATCGCTCAGCTCCCCTCGGCTGGCAGCGGGAGCAGGGTGAGGGTGGCCCGCCGCTCGAGGATCATGCGCAGCTCCTTGTGCGGCCGCGTCCACGGGCTCTCCGCTTCGCCCGGGGCCACGACGCGCAGGATGTGGGCGCCGGACTGTAAGCGGATGGTCGTCGACTCTCCGTGGCGGAGGCGCCCGGCCTTCTTGCCGTCCACCCAGATGTCCGCCACCGGGTGGTAGGGATCCTCGTGACGGACCACCAGTCCGGCCGCGCAGCCGCCGAGCAGAGCGGCCACCAGTGCGAGCGCAGGGAGTCGGAGGACCAACGAGCGGAGCGTGGTGGTCACCGCGCGATGCTCGCGAAGAAGGCGACCGAGGCGCTGATGATGGCCAGATCGCTGATGAACTGCAGGGTCACGCGCCACGCGGTCGCGGTGCTGTCCCCGACGTAGACCGCGTCGCCGGGGCCGACCCGCACCTGGGCCACGACACCCCCCTGCTCGAGGAAGCGCTCCACATCGTACTCGGCGGAGAGGCTGAAGCCCCGCCCGCTCTGCACGACCATCACGTCGTCGATGTCGCCGTCCTTGGACGGGCCTCCCGCATGGCTGAGGGCCGTGACGAGGTCGATCGGCCCCGCGACGCTGACCGGACCGGGCCTGGTGACCTGGCCGACGACCTGGACGTGCTCGCCCATGGGATCGGCCCGATTCGGTACAAAGAGGATCGAGCCCACCTGCTTGGGGAAGGTGGGCAGGGCGAGGGAGGGGTCGAGCATATGGGCCCGGAGGTCCACGGCCTGGCTGTCCTTGGGGGTGATGAGGCGGACGCTCGCGAGATCCGCGTTGCCCGTGGGTCCCCCGGACATGGCGATCGCGGTCAGGGGCGTCAGGCCAGGCGAGAGGTCGAGCAGGCTCGGCTTGCGCACCTCCCCGAGCACGAAGACCTTGTTCCGGACCACGGCATCGCTGAGGTAGGCCGCCCGGGAGCCGCCTCCTTGGCCGCTGGGCACCACCGCGTCGGCGGGCACGAAGATCACGTCGCCCACCTGCACCATCGGCAGGGGGCCGGTGCGCTCCCGGGTCAGGTAGGCCTGGAGGTTCACCGTCTCCTCGGAGCCCCGTCGGCCGAGCACGACGCGGGTCAGGTCCGCCCCATCCGCTGCCCCGCCAGCGGCCTGCACCGCCTGCCAGAGGTCCGCCTTGGGCGCCACCCGCACCAGGCCCGGCTTCTTCACCTTGCCGCTGACCAGGAGGAGCTTCTTGCGCTCCGCGAGCACCACCGAGAGCCCGGCCGTCTTCTTCAGGTAGCGCTTGAGTGCACGGGCGATGACGGCCTGGGCCTCGCGGATCCTGAGGCCGTCCACCTTCACCTCCCCGTAGATGCCAAGCTGGATGCGGCCCTCGAGGCCCACCTCCACCTTCATCTCCCGGGGCTTGGGATCGGCGATGATCACGATGAGCTGGTCGCCGGCCTGCAGGATCGGGATCTCGGGCCCGCCCTGAGGAGCGGCGTACGCGGCGGGCGACGAGGCCAACGCGCCAACGAGGAGGAGAGCCGCCAGGGCGAGGCTGCGTGGGGGGGCTGGGGCATGCACGGCGGGCATGCTCGCTCAAGGCCGCGGGGGCTGCAAATACTCCCGCCTGCTGCCGGGGTTCTTCGCCTGACGTCAGGCTTCCTGCCAGGGCACCGAACGTCGTGTACGATGCGCGCCGTTGAAGGTCCTGCACCTCATGCAATCCTTCCAAGTGGGAGGGATCGAGCGCCTCGTCCTCGAGCTGGCCCGGGTCGCCCCGGACCATGGGGCGGAGGTGGAGGTGGCGACCTATCTCGGCGACGGGCCCCTGCGGCCCCTCTTCGCGGAGGCGGGCGTCGAGACCTTCCTCCTGCCCGCGCGCACTGGGCTCGATCCCCTGCTGGGC